>JANLQT010000789.1:0-2938 GCA_031368035.1 Rhodobacterales bacterium
AAGCGGCCAGCCTTGGCCTGTTCGCCTATCCCGCCCTGATGGCCGCCGATATTCTGTCTACAAAGCGACGCATGTCCCGGTGGGCGAGGATCAAAAGCAGCATCTGGAACTGTGCCGCGACATCGCGATCAAGTTCAACAACGACTATGGGGTGAACTTCTTCCCGATCGTGGAACCCGTGATCGAAGGCGCCGCGACCCGGGTGATGTCCCTGCGCGACGGCACCAAGAAGATGTCGAAGTCCGACCCGTCGGACCAAAGCCGGATCAACCTGACCGACGACGAGGGCATGATTGCCGCCAAGATCCGCAAGGCCAAAACCGACATGGACCCGCTTCCGGGTACGGTGGACGGACTGAAGGACCGGCCCGAGGCGAAGAACCTCGTGAACATCTATGCCGCCCTGTCGGGCCAGTCGGTCGACGCGGTGCTGGCCGAATTCGAAGGCGCCCAGTTCGGCACGTTCAAGCCGCGGCTGGCCGATCTGGCTGTGGCCAAACTGTCGCCGATCACCAGCGAGATGAACCGGCTGATGAAGGACCCGGCCGAGATCGACCGAATCCTCGGGGATGGTGCGGACCGCGCCGATGCGCTGGCAAGGCCGATCCTGGAGCAGGTGTTCGATATCACCGGCATGATCCGCTCTCGACGGCGGTGACGCGGGTCAGTGATTTTCCTTCGAAAACACTGGCCTTGCCGGGCGCCGCGTCGGAGGTGGCCTGAATTTTCGGAGAAAATTCGTTGGCCCTGCGCAGGCACCGCGTCACGGAATCGATTCAATGGGCCGCCAGGGTGGTGGGCGAAGGTTTGACCTTTCCCCGACTACCCGGCTGCCTGCCTCGTCCCCGTATTCAGGCGTTCCCGTTCCGGGCTCCGCCCCTGGCCCATGCCAGGGGCGGCTTTGTTTGACGCCCGGTCTGGACGCGGCCACGGCGGGCGACTAGCTTGCACAGGTCTTGGGGAGGCTGCTTATGCGCAAATTTCTGGTGGTGCTGGACGACACGCGGGAATGCCTGAACGCGATGCGTTTTGCGGCCCTGAGGGCGGCCCATACCGGGGGTGGGGTGCAGATTCTGTCCGTCATCCCGCCTGAAGAATACCAGCACTGGATTGGCGTTGCCGACCTGATGCGGGCCGAGGCGCGGGAGCGGATCGAGGCACATTTCGAGGTTTTCGCCAAATGGATGCGCGACAAGCTGGGGGTCCAGCCGGAACTGATCGTCCGCGAGGGCGATCCGGTCACGGAAATCCTGGCCCAGGTGCGCGAGGATCCCGAAGTCGGGATCCTGGTGCTGGGCGCAGGGTCGGAAAAGAACGGGCCAGGGCCGCTGGTCACGCAGTTGTCGAAAAACTCGGGCAACCTGCCCATCCCGATCACCATCGTGCCCGGGGATATGAGCAAGGAACGGCTGGAAAGCATCAGCTAGGGTGTGCAATCGCAATGTTGCACGCGTGCAACAATGCGTAGTGCCCTGATATTGCACGATTTCATAAATTCTGTTCATTTTGCATTAACCACGATTCCGGCTTTCCGAAGCCGCCAGATCTTCTTGCGGTGGCCACGAAAAGGGCAAACCCTGGCGTCAGACTTTCCCGGTTCGGCGAGGGATGTGTCATGCGAATCTGGACGATGGTTCTGGCCCTGCTGGCCCTGCTTTTGCCCGCCATCGGGCAGGCACAGGACTGGACCCGGGGCGAGTTCGACGCCCGCTATCTGAACGCACAGGAAAAGCGGATCGTGCAGGCGGCGCTGGTCTTGTCGGGGGACTATGTCGGCTTTCTGGATGGCGACTGGGGCAAGGGCAGTCAGGCCGCCCTGGAACGTTACACCCGCCGGGTGTTCGGGTCAGACAAGCCGACCTTTGACCAGTTGCGCCCGCTGTTGACCGCGTTCGAGACCGAATGGGAGGCCGATGGTTGGGCGATCACCTATTCCAACGCGCAGAACATCTCATACGCCCATCCGTTCTTTTTGCTGAGCGGGCCGCAAAAAGACCCGGCCGATCCTGGCAAGCTGACCTTTGGTTCCTCGGATCAGGGACTTTCGCTGTATATCTATTTCCATACCGTCCAAGAGGCGATCGGCTTTCACGACTACGCCATGGCCAAGGCGCAAAGCGATCCGCAGCGCTATTCCAGCGCCAGCGCCGACCGGCTGATTACCAGTTTCACCTACCCCAACGGCACGGTTGCCTATATCCGTTCCAACCGGTCCGGGGCGGATGCCGTGACCTATTCGATCATGGGCAGCGATGGCTATCGCGTCATCGTGGCCCTGATGGCATCAAGCATGCAGCACGGGAATGGCGCTGACCTTGGCATGCCGCCGGGCAGCAGCCTTGCCGCCTTGCTTGACGCGCCGCCGCAGGAAACCGCGCCCAAGACCGAAGACGCGGCGCAGGTCGCGGCCCAGCCGGCCACGCCGTCCGGCGCTATCGCAAGCAGCGGCACAGGGTTCTTCGTGAACACCGCCGACCTTGTGACCGCAGCGCATGTGATCGAGGGTTGCGGCAGCCTGCAACTGGCCGATGGGGCGGCGCTGAGTGTCGTGAAGGTCGATGCAGTGCTGGATCTGGCGGTTCTGAACGCGGCGGAACCGTCGGCCCATTGGCTGCTGCTAAGTCCTGAAACCACGCCGCACCTCGGCGAGGCGGTGATGGCCCTTGGCTATCCCTATCTGGGCACATTGGGGCAGGGGCAGACCGTGACCAGCGGCAATGTCAGCGCCTTGCAGGGCATAGATGGGGCGCGTGACCGGATCATGATTTCGGCCCCGGTTCAGCCCGGCAACAGTGGCGGGCCGCTGCTGGATGGCACTGGCGCGGCCATCGGCGTGGTGGTGGCGCGGGTCGATGACCTGAAGATTCTGGAATCCACCGGCACTTTGCCGCAGAACATGAATTTCGCGGTGCCGAATGCGCCCCTGACCAAATTCCTG
>JANLQT010000791.1:0-2056 GCA_031368035.1 Rhodobacterales bacterium
GCGGCGGTGATGATGCTGCTGTTCACCCTTGCCGTGTTCCTGCCGCTGGTCCTTTTGACCTACCGCCGCCGACAAGGGGACCACGCATGACCGAAGTCCTGTTCCCCCGCCGTAAAAAGCGCATCACCAGGGCGTCCATCGCCATTCTGGTGTTCCTGACCATGGCGGCGCTGTTCTTCTGCATCCCCCTCTATGTCCTGTTCGCCACCTCGCTGAAATCCATGGACCAGATCCGCGAGGGCGACATCTTCGCCCTGCCCCGCGGCATCACCTTCGCGGCTTGGGACTATGCCTGGAACAAGGCCTGTTCCGGGATGAACTGCAACGGGCTGAAGACCGGCTTTGTCAGTTCGGTCTTCATCCTGTTCCCCTCGCTGGCCGCCTCCATCGCGCTGTCCATGGTCACTGGCTATGCGCTGGCGATCTGGAATGTGCGCTGGGCGGGGCCGTTCCTGTTTCTGCTGTTCGTCTGCGCCTTCGTGCCGTTCCAGATCATCATGTATCCGCTGATCATCATCACCCGCACGGCTGGCCTTTATGGCAGCCTCTGGGGGATCGTCGCCGTCCACACCGCGCTGGCCATGCCGGTGCTGACGCTGATTTTCCGCAACTATTACAAGGATGTGCCGCCCGACATCATCAAGGCCGCCATCATCGACAGCGGCAATTTCTGGCGCATCTTCATCGAGATCATCCTGCCGATGTCGGGCAATATCCTGATCGTGGTGTCGATCCTGCAAATCACCTCGATCTGGAACGACTATCTGGTGGGCGTCACGTTCGGCGGGCTCAATTTCATGCCCATGACGGTGAACCTGGCCAATATGGTCACGGTTTCGACCGGCACCGCCGCCTACAATGTCGACATGGCGGCTGCCCTGCTGACCGCCATCCCGCCCCTCGTGATCTACTTTCTGCTCGGCAAGTTCTTTGTCCAGGGCATCGCTGCCGGTGCCGTGAAAGGATAAACATGCCCCGCGTTTCGTTCGAACATATCGTCAAGAAGTTTGGTGCGGTGACCGTGCTGAACGACATGAACCTCGCCATCGAGCATGGTGATTTTCTGGTGCTGCTGGGCCCCTCGGGTTGCGGCAAGACCACGCTGCTGAACCTGCTGGCGGGGCTGCTTGAGGTCACCTCGGGCCGCGTCATGATTGGTGATCGTGACGTGACCGAGATGGACCCCAAGGACCGGGGCTTGGCGATGGTGTTCCAGTCCTATGCGCTCTATCCGACCAAGACCGTGCGCGGGAACCTGCACTTCGGCCTTGCCTCGTCCGGCCTGGACCGGGCCGAGAAGGACCGCCGCGTCAACTGGGCTTCGCAGCTTTTGCAGCTTGGCCCGCTGATGGACCGCCGCCCCTCGCAATTGTCCGGCGGTCAGCGTCAGCGCGTGGCGATTGGTCGGGCACTGGTGAAACACGCCGAGGTTTTGCTGTTCGATGAGCCGCTTTCCAACCTCGACGCCAAGCTGCGCGCCGAAATGCGGATGGAAATCAAGCAACTGCACGAAAAGCTGTCCCCGACCGTGGTCTATGTCACCCATGACCAGATCGAGGCGATGACCATGGCCACCCATATCGCCGTGATGAACGGCGGGGTGATCCAGCAATTCGGCCGCCCCGACGAGATTTACGAGCGCCCCGCCAACCTGTTCGTGGCCGGCTTCATCGGCGCGCCGCCGATGAACCTGCTGCCCGCCACCATCACCGGTAAAACCGCCACCTCGGCCCAAGGCATCACCGCCGACCTGTCGGCCTATCCGTTCCCCGAATGGCCCAAGGACGGCACCGAGATCATGCTGGGCCTGCGCCCCGAGCATTTCCATCTGGGCGCGCCCCCGGCGGACTCTGCGCTCAGCCTGTCCCTGCCCATCACCCATATCGAGCGCACCGGGTCCGACGCCATCGTCTCGATGGCTTCCGGCAAGGTGCGCATCGACGCCCGCATCGACCCCGAGGCTGCCGCCCGTCTGAAATCCGGCGACATGCTGACGGCCACATTCCCCGGTCACAAGATCAGCGTGTTCAACGCGGCATCCGGGCTTCGTCTTTAA
>JANLQT010000030.1:0-2412 GCA_031368035.1 Rhodobacterales bacterium
CTGCTGGCGAACAACGTGTTCCACATCACGCGGCACTGGTACACCACCGCCTTTGTCACCCATGTCGCCTATACCTACCCCTTTGCCTTTCTGGTCATGCTGGCGATCCTGAACCGCTTTGACGCCTCGGTCGAAGAGGCATCCTGGTCACTGGGCGTCACACCCTGGACAACCTTCCGCAAGGTGACCTTCCCGCTGATCTTCCCGGGCGTCCTGTCGGCCATGCTGTTCGCCTTCACGCTCAGCCTTGATGAATTCCCGCGTTCCCTGTTCGCCGCTGGCGGGTCCGAGGATCAGACGCTGCCCTTGGCGATCTACGGAACCTTTTCGGTCGAAATCCACCCGAACATCTTTGCCTTCGGCGTGCTGACGACGCTGTTCTCCTTTGCGCTGTTGTCCGTCTATGGCGTGCTGATGGGGCTTTCGGTCCGCCGGGCGCGCAAGCTGGCGATGCAGGAGGATATTGCATGACCACGCCAGTCACCGGGACCGCAATCGTCACAGGCGCAGGCTCGGGCATCGGGCAGGCCATTGCGCTGCGTCTGGCGTCGGATGGCTACAACGTCGTGGTCAATGATTTCCGGGTCGCGGCTGCTCACGCCACCGCAGCGCAGATCGGGGCCAAGGCCGTGGCCATCGGCGGCGATGTCTCGGTCGAGGGCGATGTGGCGGCCATCGTGGCTGCGGCAGCGGTCTTTGGCCCGGTCACCCATTTGATCAACTGTGCGGGCCACGTCCATCAAAGCCGCTTCACCGACCTGACCGTCGGGGATTTCGACCGCATGATCGCGGTTCATTTGCGCGGGACTTTCCTGTGCACCCATGCGGTCTTGGCGGGGATGTTGGAACGCGGGTCCGGCGTGATCGTGAACATCGCCTCGCAACTGGGCCAGATCGGCGGCATCGAACTGGTGCATTATTCGGCTGCCAAGGCGGGGATCATCGGCCTGACCAAGGCGCTGGCGCGCGAGGTTTCGGCGCAGGGTGTCCGGGTCAACGCCGTGGCCCCCGGCCCGATCAACACGCCTCTGGTGCGCAACCTGTCCGAATACTGGCAGCGCGCCAAGTCAGCCGAACTGCCACTGGGCCGCTTTGGCGAGCCGGAGGAGGTTGCCAATACCGTGGCCTTCCTGTGCTCGCCCCAAGCCTCGCTGTTCGTGGGCCAGACGCTTGGGCCCAATTCGGGGGATGTAATGCTATGAGCCAAACTGTCCTGATCACCGGCGCCGGCATCGGCATCGGTCGCGCCACCGCCAAGGCTTTTGCCAAGGCGGGCTATCATGTGGTGGCGACCGATGTGCTTGCCGCCGAAGGTGCGGCAATTGTCGCCGAGATCGTGGCCGATGGCGGCACGGCAGAATTCCACATGCTGGACGTGCGTTCCACCGAGGCCGCCAATGCGGTCGTGGCGGCAGTTGAGGCCAGGCATGGCGGCATTGACGCCATCATCGCCAATGCGGGCATCGCGCACCGTGTGCCCCTGGCCGAGTTGACTGATGAAAAGTGGGATCACACCTTTGAAATCGACCTCAAGGGCATTTTCCGCGTCGTGCGTCCGGCGCTGGCGGGCATGAAGGCGCGCAAAAAGGGGGCAATCGTGGCCCTGTCCTCGATCATGGGGGTTGCCTATGGCTGGGACGAACATGTGCATTATTCAGCGGCGAAATCCGGCGTGATAGGCCTCGTGCGCGGCCTTGCGGTGGAATTGGCCCGCGACGGCATCCGGGTGAACGGCATTGCGCCGGGGTACATCCGGACGGCGCAGCTTTTGTCGAAGGAACATTCCCTCGGCCCCGAAGCTGCGGACAAGGCTGGGGAGTTCATCCCCATGGGTCGCATCGGCCAACCCGAAGAGATTGCCGATGTCGCCCTGTTTCTCGCCTCCAACGCGGCCCGTTACATGACGGGCCAAGTGGTGGTGGTCGATGGTGGTTTGCTGGTCGGACGCTACTGATCCAGCAGAAAAGACGAATAAATCAAACACGGAGGTACTGAAATGAAACACAGTTCACTATCCCGCCGCGGGTTCCTGAAAGGGACCGCCGGCGCGGCGATTGCAGCGGGCGGCGTGCCGTTCCTCGGCGCGCAACAGGCGTTTGCCGCGGACCTTGCCAGCCAGGAACTGCGCACTGTCGGTCTGTCTGTGACCGTCCAGGACCGCATTCTGGCCGACTTCAAGGCAGCCTCGGGCGTCAAGGCCGTCTCGGGCAAGGCAGACATCTTCCCGAACACCCAGACCGAATTGCTGTCGGGCTCAACGGCCTACGACTGCTGGGAAACCATCGGTGAGCGGCTGCCGTCGATCACCCAGACCGGCCTCGTTTCGCCCATTGCCACCTCGGCGTTGAAGAACTGGACCGGCGTGGGTGAAAGCTTCACCAAGGCCAACCCCAAGTGGGAAGCCAGGGCGCA
>JANLQT010000031.1:0-5708 GCA_031368035.1 Rhodobacterales bacterium
GCTATGGCGAGGTGATGGAGATTGAAGGTGACAAGCTCGACATCGAATTCGATCATGCCGGCCCCAAGAAAATCGTCGCCCGCTGGGTCATCCCCGCCAATCAGGTCGACGACGTCCCATTCTAAGCCAAATTTCTTCGAAGAAATTTGCAAAATCCTTCCAAGGATTTTCAGGCCTTGCGTGCCGCACTCTCCAGCGCAAACACCACCAGACCCGCAACCAGCCCCCAGAATGCCGCCCCGATCCCGAACGCCGCCACGCCCGATGCCGTCACCGCCAGCGTGATCGTCGCGGCAAAGCGGGTCTTTGTTGGCACATAAGCCCCGGTCAGCGCCCCCATCAGCGGCCCCAGCAGCGCCAAAGCCACCAGCAGAATCATGATGTCCGGCGGCAATGCACCTAGCAAAATCAGGATCGCCGGACCCAGCAGGCCCAGCCCTACCCAAACCACCGCATAGGCCAGCCCGACCTTCCAGCGTTGCGTCCGGTCGGGATGCACGTCATCGCCCAGACAGATCGCCGCCGTGATCGCCGCCATGCTGATGGTATGCGCGCCGAACAGGCCGCCCAGCACCGACAGCCCCCCTGTCGTCAGCAAGGCAGGCCGCACTGGCGGCTCGTATCCTGCCGCCCGCATCGTCGCAAAGCCGGGCAGGTTCTGGCTGGCCATCGTCACCAGAAACAACGGCAGCCCCAGCCCGACCAGGGCATGCACCGACAGGGCCGGCGGAATGAAGGTCAGCGCCGGCACTGAAAAGCTTAGCGCCGGAAATGCCGCGACCCCGCCGGCAAACACCAAGGCCCCGCCCAGCACCAGCGATGCCAGCACCGCCAGCGCCGGGTTCCACAAGCGCACCCCCAGAAACACCGCCAGCATCGGCAGCCCCACCATCGGCAACGCCTGCAACGCCCCGGTGCCTTTCAGACAGAACGGCAACAACACCCCCGCCAGCATCGCCGCCGCAATTCCGTCCGGGATCCGCGCCACCAGCTTGCCAAGCGGCCCGATCGCCCCCGTCGCCATCACCAGCAGACCCGCCAGAACGAAAGCCCCCACCGCTTCGGGCATCGAAATCCCCGAACTCGCCGCGATCAGCGCCGCACCCGACGTGGACCAGGCCAGCACCACCGGCACCCGCGCATAAAGGCTCAGCCCCGCCGATCCCGCCGCCTTCACCAGACAGATCGCCAGCACCCAGCTTGCGGTCTGCGCCGCGCTCGCCCCCACCGCCTGCGCGGCCGCCAGCACCAGCGCAATGGTGCTGCCATAGCCCACCAGCGCCGCCACCAGTGCCGCCGCGATCATTGAAATCCGCATGGAATCCTCCGCCCTCCAGCCTTGGCGCAAAGGAAAAAGGGCGGCAACCCCGGCTTGCGCCAGCTGTGCCGCCCGAACCACGGACCAAAAAGCCGACCCGGTCCGTTGATGCGTAAAGTGGCGGCAGCCCGAGGGAGGAGGAGTGGGCTGCCGCCGGTTCATTGGCCCGGGAGGAGGTGGGCCGCCGAAACATGGTGGTGATTCGTGTCACCGAAACTCGTGGACCATCTGGCCCTGAAAAAAAGCGGCGGTCTCTGGGAGGAGGTAGAGACCGCCGCGGTATCGAAAGCCCGGGAGGAGGTGGGCCATCGAGATCGTTGGGCCGGTTGGCCCGAATGGGGGCGGCAGCCTCAGGGAGGAGGACGAGGCTGCCGCAGGTCCAAGGCCCGGGAGGAGGTGGGCCAAGGTTCGGTGTGGAAGCTTCAGGCTTCCGGTGTTCCTGCGGCGGCGTCAGGGAGGAGGAGAGACACCGCCGCTTTTACCTCTGGCCCCGAGGGAGGAGGAGGGGGCCGGGGCAAATTCCTTACTTCTGGTACGCCGCCTCGCGGGCCACATGGTTGATGTCGCCGCGCGCCATGCCCAGATCGGACAGGTCACGGTCGGACAGGCCATTCAGTTCGTGCACGGTCTGCAGATACACACGGCGGCGCTGCATCGACTGGCTGGCCACTTTGACCAGAGCGACGATGCGATCACCGAAGCTCACCGTCACTTGGCGCGAATAATTCACATAAGCCATCACTTGCCTCACTTTCACTTTTGTCGCCGAGGGCCACCCGGATCAGCAGCCCGTCGCTTCGTTGCAGCATACATGGGCTGAATGCTGCGACTGCACAATACCCCCTCCGTCAATGCTGCCATGCAGCAATCGCATGGCTAGGGATCACGAAATCTTCATGTTTACCAATATGTTCGCTTGATTTTTGAGCATTTGGTCAACTCTCGCTTGTCCTTTGCTGCAAACGGGAACACCTTGATCAAGGAACAGGCAGCGGAGAAGCGGATGGCTCTCGATCGTGAAGAAATCCTTGCCGTGCTGTCCCGCATCCCGGCGGGGCCGGCTGGCACTCTGACCTCGCGCGACATGATTCGTGCGCTCACAGTCGAGAGCGGTATTGTGCGATTCGTGATCGAAGTTGCGTCAGCAGACGAAGCGCGCGCGCTGGCATCGACCCAAGCCGAGGCCGAACGGGCGCTGAAAGCGCTGCCCGGCGTCGCGCAGGTGCAAGTGGTGATGACGGCGCCCACCGCGCCGAAAGCGCCACCAAGCCTGAAGATCGGCCAGCACCCGACGCCGCAACAGGGCGGCCCGGCGCGGATCCCGGGGGTAGAGCGGATCATCGCCATCGGGTCGGGCAAGGGCGGGGTCGGCAAATCCACGCTGTCGTCAAACCTTGCGGTGGCGCTGGCGCGGCAGGGCAGGCGGGTCGGGCTGCTGGATGCCGATATATACGGTCCCAGCCAGCCACGGATGATGGGCGTCTCCAAGCGTCCGGCCAGCCCGGATGGCAAGCTGATCGAGCCTTTGCACGCGCATGGCGTGACGATGATGTCGATTGGCTTGATGCTGAAAGAGGACGAGGCGGTGATCTGGCGCGGTCCGATGATCATGGGCGCGCTGCAACAGCTGTTGGGTCAGACGCTGTGGGGCGATCTGGATGTGCTTCTGATTGACCTGCCGCCCGGCACCGGGGATATCCAGCTGACCCTGTGCCAGCGGACCTATTTGACCGGCGCCATCGTGGTCTCGACCCCGCAGGACGTGGCTTTGCTGGATGCGCGCAAGGCCATCGACATGTTCCAGAAGCTGAAAGTGCCGGTGCTGGGGCTGGTGGAAAACATGTCCACCTATATCTGCCCCAACTGCGGGCATGAGGCGCATCTGTTCGGCCACGGCGGCGTGGCGGCTGAGGCGCGCAAGATGGGCGTGCCGCTTTTGGCGGAAATTCCGCTGGCTCTGGACATCCGCCTTGCCGGAGATGCTGGCACGCCGGTAGCGGCAGGCGATGGGCCGGAAGCTGCGGCCTATGCCAAACTGGCGCAGGGCCTGATCGCCGGCGGCATGGGCTGACCAGTCGCAGGTCAATGCCTGACCACTTATCCTCACGCTCCCGCGCCATGGGAAATCATGGGCGTTGTCCCCCAAATCACCAGTCACGCCGAATCACCTGGGCGTGATTCGGCGTGATTTGGGATTTTCGCGCTGCAAAATGCGGCGTTCCGGCCAGCCGGGCCAGTCTTGGCGCCAAGGGCCAGAAATTATCTGGGAAAAGGTGGGACGCCGATTTGTTGCGGACTAAATCAACAAATAGCGAATAGTTGCGATCAATCATCTACATGTTGATAAGCTCTCGGCCACATGCCCATATCTGCCCCGAAAACTCCCGCATTTTCCCGCCAGAGCCTCACGGGTCTGTGCAAATTTATGTTGCCTCCCATGAAATCCCATGACATCCCTAATGCATCCGGTGAAGCGGTAAACGACGGCAGGGGCGGCCTAAAGACCCCAAACAGACGGCAAGCAGGCTTCATACAGGCATCCGCCTTCATCGGACCAACAGATCCGGCGCGTGTGCGAGCAGCACTCCCCCAAGTGGCGCGCGTAGCTGGACGCCCAGAGATGGGACAGGCGGCGGACCGAGCGGTGGCAGCAGCGCGGTCCGCCGATTTCATTTCAGGCCCCGAAAAAGGGCCAGCGGAAGGGACGCAAGGCCAATGGCCTTCGATGCATTCAGAGGCGAGTTTTCCTCGCGCATGGATAGCAAGGCCAGGGTGTCGATCCCGGCCGCGTTCCGCCGCATCCTGGAACAAGGCAGCTCTCCCGAACCCGGCCGCACCCGTCTGGTGCTGATCTACGGCGATCCGCGCCGCAAGTTCGCCGCCGGCTATTCGCTGGCAGGCGCGGACAAGCTGGCCGAGAAGATCGGCAAATTGCCGATCGGCTCCAAGGAACGCCGCGCGCTGGAACGCCATTTGGTGGTCCTGTCGGTCACGCTGGAAATCGACGAGGATGGCCGCATCGTGTTGCCCCCCCCGGTGCGCACCAAGATCGGCCTGAGCGCCGAGGATGCCGCCGCCGATATCGTCTTCACCGGCGCGCTGGACTGTTTCGAGATCTGGAAGAAGGCGACCTATGACGCCGAAATGGCGGCGCTTGATGATCTGGGCAGCTCTCTGGTGGCCGGGGACGAAGACATCCTGTCGCTGCTGGGACGGGTCGGGGCGGGGGCGTAAGTGGCGCACGATCCCGGGCAGCCCCCCAGTCCGACCCCTACCCGCAGCCCCCATGTTCCCGTCCTTTTGCGCCCCTTGCTGGCCGCCGTTGCCCCGGTTCAGGGCCTGTGGCTGGACGGCACCTTCGGGGCAGGCGGCTATGCGCGGGGCCTGCTGGACGCCGGAGCGGACCAGGTGATCGGCATCGACCGCGACCCGCTGGCCTTGCAGATGGCCGAAGCCTGGGCCGGTGATTATGGCACCAGACTGCGGCTGATCGCCGGTAATTTCGCCGAAATGGACGTTCTCGCCGGTGAAGAGCTGGACGGTGTGGTGCTGGACCTTGGCATCTCGTCCATGCAGATCGACCAGGCCGAGCGCGGGTTTTCCTTTCAGAAAGACGGCCCGCTTGACATGCGGATGAGCCAGGACGGCCTGTCGGCCGCCGATCTGGTGAACGAGGCCAGCGAGGAAGACCTCGCCAACATCCTGTATCATTTCGGCGAAGAACACGTCTCGCGCCGCATCGCCCATGCCATCGTCGATGCGCGCCAGACTGCCCCGATCACCAGCACCCTGCAACTGGCCGCCATCGTCTCCAAAACCCTGCCGCGCCAGAAACCGGGCCAAAGCCACCCCGCCACCCGCAGCTTTCAGGCCCTGCGCATCGCGGTGAACGGCGAATTTGATGCCCTCGCCGCTGGCCTTGCCGCTGCCGAGCGCGCCTTGAAGCCGGGCGGGCTGCTGGCGGTCGTGACGTTCCATTCGCTGGAAGACCGCGTGGTGAAACGCTATCTGCAAATCGCCGCCGGGCAGGAGGGGCAGTCCAACCGCTATGCCCCCGTCACCACCGCCGAAGCGCCTCGGTTCGAGCTGCTCTCCAAAAAGGCCATCGGCCCGGACGAGGCGGAACTCGCCGAAAACCCCCGCTCGCGCTCCGCCAAACTGCGCATCGCCCGCCGCACCGCTGCCGCGCCCCGCGCGATCGAACCCGACCGCCTGGCCCTGCCGGAACTGCCGAAATCCCGCACCTATGCCCGCCCCAGAAAGGCCAAGTCCTGATGCGCCCGCTGCTGTATTTCTGTTCGGCCCTGTTCGTGATGGCGATGGCCTTCTGGGCCTACCGCGAGAATTATGCCACGCAAAAGGCGCTGCGCGATCTGGCCACCTTGCAGGA
>JANLQT010000040.1:0-5413 GCA_031368035.1 Rhodobacterales bacterium
GCGGCGGAGGCTTTGGTCGGAAAGTCGTTGATCGTCTCGATGGGGCCAAGCCGCGTGTTGACGGTGTCGGCAACGGAGGCGAGGGGCAACAGCAGCGCCGTGCTGGTCAGGGCGACGATAAGGGTCTTGTTCATGGCAGTCTCCGCAAGGATGGGGCTGGGGCGGAATGTCCGAAGCGCATTTCCCCAATTGGCCGAAGGTGCCCGGCGCAGCATGATGCAGGTCAAGCGCCCCCGCACGAAGCGGTGAAGGCAGACCTGCGCCGACGGCGACGTGCCACATCGGGATAGCAGCGGGTTCCATGCCGCTCTGACCAAAATTGTGCTAATAGAAAAATATTCTAGCGGCGAGGAGAGTCGGGTGGAACGAGATGAAGGCTTGCGCCTTTTGGCGGCATCGGGATGGCTGAGCCGGACCCCGGTCGAATTTCGAGATGCGCTTCTGTCGTCCAGCCGCTGGCGTCGGCATGAAGCTGGCGCGACTGTGACACTGGGAGGCGATGATGCAGCCAACGTGATCGGGCTGGCCTCGGGCGTAGTCGAGTTCTCAACCGTTTTGGTGCGTCAGACACGCCGATGCTGACGCTGGGCCATGCGGTCTATTGGATGGGTTACGGCCCGTTCATGTCGGGTCAGCCGAGGCGGATCACTGCCGTCGCCCGAACCGCGGTCTTTGCCGCCAGCATCTCGCCTGCCTCCATCCATACCATCCTGGCGCGTAGGCCAGAGTGGTGGCAGCACTTCCTGCCGCTGGCGCTGGAATACGGCGACGTCGCCGTGATGATCGCAGCTGACCTGCTGATCCGGGGCAGCGAGCGGCGCTGTGGCGCGGCCCAGCTGCGCTTCGCCGGTGCCCGCATGCCGGAGCAGGGTGATGCCGGACCAATCGAAGTTCCGGTGACGCAGGAGGAACGCGCCGCCAACGCCAACCTGTCGCGCAACTCCACCGGCACGATCTTGCGCAAGTTCGGCACGGCGGGGCTGGTTGAAACGGACTACGGGCGCATTGTCCTGACCGACGCTGCTGGGCTGAGGCGGTTGGTGAACTGGACCGCGGCACCGACGCAGGTCACGCGGCGAAGCGTCCGCCGTCTGTGAGGCGGGCTTGGCTTGGAAGGTTGAGGGTTTTCAAGAGGGGTTGGACGGCGGTTTGGTGGCCACGTTGGACGTGGCGGGCGATTTGTTCTGGGGCGGCTTCGCCTAAGGTCAGCAGGGCGGCGCGGACGGCGGCGAATTGTTCGGGCAGGGATTTGGGCCAGAGGGTCTTGGCGGCGGTTTCGCTGGTCGTGGCGGCGCGGCCCGAGGGTTCTGGTAGTCGGGGCGCAGCCAGCGGACCAGGCTGCGGATCTCGGTGAGCGGAGGCCGGAGCGTGGTCTCACCATCCCAGCGGGTGACGGGTTTGCCGGCCTGATTCAGGCGCGGCTGGCGGCTGGTCCAGGTCAGCACGGCGTCGCGGGTGCTTTCGGTGCGGAGGTCATGCAGCCAGAACCGGTAACGGTTGCCGTGGGGGAACTGGGTGTAGCCTTGGCCCTGGCCGGAGAAGTCGGCGTAGACATCGAACACATGGCCCGCGCCGACGATCAGCTGGACGGGCGGCGAGCCGTACGCGCGCGGCACCGCGCGGGCACAGGCACCGGTTTGATTGCGGGCGCAGACCATGGTGTCGTCCCTGGCGCGGCTGCCGGGTTGGCCGTGGCCCTTGCGAAAGACGGAGGGCAGGAGTTGGGCTTCGGGGTCGGGCTTGGCGCCTTTGGTGCCTTGCTTGGCCTACATCACGAAATGTCCGGCTCGGTAGAGGTCGATGCAGCCGCGGGTGCCGTCGCGCCAGGTGACAGGGCGTTCAAAGCGGTAGCTGTCGCCTTGTGCATCGGCGGTGGCGGGGTCCGGTCTGGGCATTGCCAGGACGGCCCATCAGTTCACTGGCGAAGGTCGGGAAGTTCGCCCGCTCGCAGCCGCCGGGTTGCCGCCACTGCGAGATGAAACCTTCAACGTGCAATTGGTCGGCGCGCCCCCTGTTTTGCGGGAGCAAGGCGGAAAACCGGGCGCCGCGCCAGGGGATAAGGGGTCGGCCAAGGGGATGTTTTCAATCCCGGCCCCGGGGACAGGCGGCGATCCGGCGTTCTGGTGCCATGCGCGGCAAGGGCCGCCTTGCCGGTCTAGCGCCGCGCCCAAGGTCATCGCCGCCCGCCCATCAGCACCTGACCCAGCTTGTGCGCGTCATCGGGCCAACCCATGTCGCGCACAAGTTGGGGCAGCTCACAAATCCCGCAGCAACGCGACGTTGCCCTTGGCCATGCCCCGTTCCGCCAGTGTGACGGCTCCGACAACGGATGCCGCCACCAGCCCCAACAGGCCCCCAAGATAAGCCCAAGGCAGAACCAGCCCTTCCGGAGCAGGGTCAAAGACGCCGGTCAGCAGTTTGACCAGCATCCAGGCGGTGATCGTGCCGGTCAGCACGCCGAAGACCGAGCCGCCGAGGATCACCAGCACCCCTTCGGACCACAGGAACGCCCCCAGTTGCGCGCGCTTGGCGCCGATGGCGGCGAGGATGGCGAAGCTGCGTTTGCGCTCGTTGAAGCCCAGCGCCAGCATCAGTCCGGCAGCCGCTGCGGCCATCAGCACGGCGAAGGCCAGCTCGATCCGGGTCAGGCTGGCGAGGTTGACCGAGGTCAGGCTGGACCCGATGATCTTCGAGACCTGGGTGATGTCCCTGACCTGAAGCCCCGGCGTGCCAGACACCGCCTGCCGGACGGTTTCGGCCATCAGGACCGGATCGCCGGAGGTCCGCATCAGCAGGACTTCGGCGGCGGGATTGCCGGTCATCCGGGCGATATAGGCGGCGTTGGCGACCAGGAAGGAATCATGCGGAGCGGTTGGAAATTCGCGGGCCACGCCGATGAACTTGAAGGGCACTGCGTGGTATTGGTGGTCGGTGGCGCTTGTCAGGCGCAGGTTGACGGTATCGCCTTGCGTGAGTTGAAAGTCCGACACCGTCTCTTCGGACACCAGAACCCCGTCGGGCGTGGCGGCAAGCCGTGCCATCAGGTCGGCCGCCGTCCCGCCTTTGAAGAACGCGTCCGACAGGGTGGTGGCCTGGCCGATCGTGGCGGCGGTGATGCCGTACATATCCTGCAAGTCCGAGCCGACATAGGCGAAGCGGTGCTGCATCGGCTCTACCGCGATGACCCCGGCCAAGTCGGCCAGCGCCTTGGTGTAGGCATCGGCGGGCGTGGCCGTGGTGCCGAACACCGTGACATCCGCGCCGTTCGTCAGCAAGGCGTCGATGCGCCCCTGCGCCTGATAGGTGGCGTTGAAGATCGCGGTCGAGGTGCCGAAGGATACCGCCAGCGCGGTCATCGCGATCCCAAGGGTGATGCGCCGGGACTGGGTGGCCAGTGACGCGCCAACGATGGGGGCGAGCCTGCCGGCAAGCAGCGCCACCAGCCCGTGCAGCAGACGGCCATTCGCGCCGATCAGCGTCGTCAGGATGCGGACCACCAACAGTCCCGAGCCAAGCCAGAACAGGGCCGGGGCCAGGAATGCCTTGTAATCGACGGACGTGGCGGCCACGCCTTCAGGGGCCAGCACGACTTGATAGCCGGTGCTGGCGGTCTGCCAGAAGAAGGCTCCGGCCATCAGCAGCAGGACCAAGTCCAGCCAGAACCGTTGCCACAGCGGCACAGTGCCCCGCCCGACCGAACGGCGCGCGGCTGCGATGGTCTGCGCCCGTGCCTGACGCCACGCCGGAAGCAGCACCGCGACAAGGCCAAGCGCCAGCCCAACCAACGCCGCCAGTGCCGCGGTGATCGCCGCCGGGCCAATGCTGCCCCATGCGGGCAGGCCGAGCGTTGCGAAACCTGCGGCACCTGCCAGACCGAGCCCTATTCCGGCGGCGCTGACCAGACCCGCCTCGATGGCCGACAGCAGGGCGATGCGCCGGGTTCCGGCACCGCGCACCCGGAGCAGCGCCAGTTCCAGCCGTCGGCGGCCGGCCCCTGCGCCAGTGATTGCGATGGTCAGTGCGGCGCCAAGTGCGGCACCGGGCAGCCCGAGGAACAGGAACAGAACCTTGGCGTAAAGCGCGTCGCCCCGCACGGCATCCAGCCGCGCGCCGAGGTTGCTGGACACCAGGGCCTGCCCGGCCACCTGAACCTCCAGGTTCCTGGCCTTGGCGGCGACCTGCTGGTAGGCCAGCACCGGCTGTGCGGGCAGGTCCGCGTGGTTCAGGCGGACGTGAAATTGCTGACGGACCGTGTCGGGGCGCAGGGCGGCTTGCGGATCAAATGCCTGGTGCCAGTCGGCCAGCGGCAGGACCAGCACATTGTCCGGCGGGGCCTGCGGCGCGGCTTGCGGCGGCAGGCCGATGCCTTGGAAGAAGGCGTCGGCATCCGGCATGTCGATAACGCCCGCCACCGTGACCTGCACGGACCCCAGACCGGGGCGGGTTATGGTGACGGCATCTCCCGGTCCGACATGCAGGTTCGACGCGGTTTGCTGTGCGATCAGCGCGCCGTCCAGCTTGCCCGACAGCAGCCGGATTTCTTGCGGGAAGGCCGCCATATAGCCCGCCCCCAGCCCGACAACCTTGCCCGGACCGGTGGTCTGCACCGTCGCCCCGGTGATCGCCTGAAACCCATCCGCCCCGGCATAGAACACCGGCTCTGCCGCAGACACCGCTGCGGCCTTGCGGATGGCCGCGTCGATGGCGGCGGTATCGGCGCCCGGCACCGCCTCGACCTGCCAGTCGATTGGCACGGCTTCGGTGGCCCGCGTCGTCATCGAGGCGGTGCTGCCGACAAGGAAGAACCCAAGCAGCGCCAGCAGCGCCACGGTGACAGCAATGCCCAGCGCGGCCCCGATAAGGCGCATCGGGCGATGCAGCACGAGCCCGGTGATCCAAAGCATGTTCATGATGTGCCTGCGGTATCTGCCGTTGCGGGCATGGGTTGCGGGGGGGAATCGGGCCACAGCGTGCCGTGGTCTATGGTCCATTGCCGGTCCATCCGGGCGGCCACGGCGGGATCATGGGTTGCGATAAGCAAGGCTGCACCGGACGCCCGGACCATCTCGATCACCAAGGTCAGAAACGCCTGCCCGGTGGCAGTGTCGAGTTGCCCGGTCGGCTCGTCCGCGAGGATCAGGCGCGGCGATACGGCCAGCGCGCGCAGCATTGCCACCCGCTGCGCCTGCCCGCCGGACAGTTCTTCGGGCAGTTTCAGCGCCAGTTCGGTCAGGCCGAACCGGTCCAGCAGCTGATCGGCGAGGGCGGCGGTCGGCGCGCCAACACCGGCCAGAAGCAGCGGCAGCGTGATGTTGTCGCGCACATTCAGCGCCGGAAACAGGCTGGGGGCCTGGAACACTGTCTGCACCTTGACCGGCATCAACTGGTCACGGCCCCCCAGCGCGGGCCAGCG
>JANLQT010000276.1:0-2344 GCA_031368035.1 Rhodobacterales bacterium
CCGAGCCGACCCAGAACATGCCGAGGAAACCGATGCCCTTCTTGTAGAACCCGACCAGCGTCACGGTCAGGAACACCAGCAGCGCCAGCACCGCCGTCACCGCGATGTGCGAGGTGGGCGCGAAGGAGCCCGGGATCAGGCCGAGCAGGTTCGAGGTGACGATGAATGTGAAGATCACCATCAGATAGGGAAAGAATTTCGCGCCTTCGTGGCCGGTGACGTCTTCGACCATGTCGTGCAGGAAGGAATACAGCAGTTCGGTGATCGACTGGGTCCGGCCCGGGATGATCGCCTTGCGCGAGGTGCCGAGGATCATCAGCAGGCTGATCACGAGGACCGCAATGCCCAGCCACAGCGTCTGGTTGGTCACGGTGAACAGGCCCACATGATCGCCGCCAAACAGCGGGACGATGTTGAACTGGTGCATCGGGTCGATCACAAGGCCGGTTTCTTCTGCCACGTTCAGTCCCTCTCGTCAGGCGCGGATGTCTCCGCCGTCTTTGCCATCTCGCGCGCCGTGCCCATCATGACCCGGACGCCGGCCCCGAACCCCAGAAGGGAGAAGATCACCAGGAAGAGCGGCAGGGTGCCAAACAGCACGTCCAGCCCGTAACCGATCGCCAATCCCAGGACCATGCCCGACACCAACTCGATCACCATCCTCCAGGCCACCTCGCCTTGCGAGAACCCAGGACCGCTTGCAGGGGCGCCTTGCTTCCGTTTCGCCCTCGCCGTTTTGGCTGCCTCGATGCGCTTTTCCAGCGCGTCCAGCTTGCCCGGCTCGGGTTCCTCGGTCATCGGGAAGGCCCTTTCACAGTCCCGCGGAACGTAGAAAGTGGGGCACCCTGAGTCAAGGCGGGATTTCACGCGTGAAATGTCTGGTAAGGCTTTGATATATCAAGGTTTCGCAAATTCTGTTAACTTTCCGATAACCACGTTTTGGCCGTTTTCACACCCCCCTGCATATTCAACCGGATGGTTGACCTTGGGCTTTTGCACCCCAATACTGGGCCCATGACGTCCACCCTTGATGCCACGTTTGCGGCCCTGTCCGACCCGACACGTCGGGCGATCCTGACCATGCTGCTGGAGGATGACATGGCGGTCACCGATGTGGCAGAGCCGTTCCAGATGTCACTGACGGCGATTTCCAAGCACCTCGGCATCCTCGCGGAGGCGGGGCTCATCGTGCGGGAGAAGCGCGGAAGGGTGATCTGGTGCAAGCTGGAGCCGGTGGCGCTGAGCGCGGCGAGCGTCTGGATGCAAGGCTTCGGGCAGTTCGAGCCGGTCGATCTGGACGATTTCGAGCGGTTTCTGGACGGGGAACTTGGTAGGATGGGTGATTCACCCATCTCTTTGGTGGTTGATGCGCCCGTCATTTCGGAAACGCCGGTCAAATGATGGGTGAATCACCCATCCTACGGAATTGCTCCTTATACTGCTCGCGCAGCAGGTTCTTCTGCACCTTGCCCATGGTGTTTCTGGGCAAATCGTCCACCACCACCGCCGCCTTGGGCTGCTTGAACTTCGCCAGTTGCGGCGCAATCGCCGCCAGCACTGCGCCCGCGTCCAGCGCCGCGCCTGTCTTCGCCACCAGCACCGCGAACACCGCCTCGCCGAAATCGGGATGCGGCAGGCCGATCACGGCGCTTTCCTCGACCCCCGGCACGGCGTCCAGCAGCAGCTCGACCTCTTTGGGATAGACATTGTAACCGCCGGTGATCACCAGATCCTTCGCCCGGCCAACGATCTGGACATAGCCGTCAGGATCAAGCTGCCCCATATCGCCGGTGATGAACCAGCCATCCGGGCGCAGCTCTTCTGCCGTCTTGTCGGGCATCTGCCAATAGCCCTTGAACACGTTCGGCCCGCGCACCTCGATCACGCCGACCTCGCCCCTGGGCACCTCGGCGCCTTCGGACATGATCCGCAATTCCACCCCCGGCAGCGGCAGGCCCACCGTCCCGGCGCGGCGCATCCCGTCATAGGGGTTGGAGGTGTTCATATTGGTTTCAGTCATGCCATAGCGTTCCAGGATCACATGCCCGGTGCGGGCCTGAAACTCGCGGTGCGTCTCGGCCAACAGCGGCGCCGAGCCCGAGACGAACAGCCGCATATGCGCGGTCAGCGCGGCATCAAAGCGCGGATCGGACAGAAGCCGGGTGTAGAACGTCGGCACCCCCATCAGCACCGTCGCCTCCGGCAGCAGGCGCAGCACCGTGGACAGATCGAACCCGGGCAGGAAGATCATCTTCGCCTTGGCGAGCAGCGCGACATTGGTCGCCACGAACAGGCCATGGGTGTGGAAGATCGGCAGGGCGTGCAGCAGCACATCAGCGCCCGT
>JANLQT010000174.1:0-2446 GCA_031368035.1 Rhodobacterales bacterium
GGATTTCAAACCTGTTCCTGAACACCGGCCACGGCACACTTGGCTGGACCATGGCGGCGGGGTCGGCGCGGGTGCTGGCTGACATGATCTCGGGCCGGGTCACGGATATCGACGCGTCGGACCTTGGGATGGCGCGGTATGCGGCGAAGGTGAAGCGGCCCGCGCCGCGGTTGCAGGCCAAGGCGGCCTAAGCAAAAAGGGGCGCTTTGCAGCGCCCCTTTTCATTTGTGAACCCAAGTTCGGATGGAAAAAATCAGGTCGGAGCTTTGGCGAAGCGCAGGTAGGGCAGCTTGATGTCCAAAGCGCCAAACCGCTCTGTCGCCTGTTCGTTGTTCAGCGAGAGCGCCACGATCACATCCTGCCCCGGCACCCAGTTGGCCGGGGTGGCCAGCGGCTTGCCATCGGTCAGCATCACCGCATCCAGCGCCCGCAGAATCTCGGCGAAGTTGCGGCCCACCGTCATCGGATAGGTCATCGACAGCTTCACCTTCTTGTCGCGGCCGATGATATAGACGGTGCGCACGGTCGAGGAATGCGCCGGGGTGCGGCCTTCGGTCGGCAGGTAGTAATCCGCCTCCAGCATGTCATAGGCCTTGGCGACGGTCAGGGACGAATCGTCGATGATCGGGAAATCGGCAGGGGCGCCGCCGAACGCCTCGATATCCTCTTTCCACTTGGTGTGGTCCTGCACCGAATCGACCGAAACGCCAATAACCTTGACGCCGCGCTTGGCGAATTCGGGCGCCAGTTGCGCCACGGCGCCAAACTCGGTCGTGCAGACCGGCGTGAAGTCGCGAGGGTGCGAAAAGATGATGCCGTAGTGGTCGCCGAGCCATTCATGGAAATGGATTTCACCAGCGGTGGAGGGGGCGGTGAAATCGGGAGCGATGTCGTTGATGCGGATGGACATGGTTGATCCTTTGGGTGGCTGGTCTTGGTGCTTTAGATAACGTCATCGAAACAAAATTCCATAGATTCGTGTCTGCCGCAGATCAACAAGGCGGGAATTCCGGATGCGGCCCGGTCATGGGCCGATCTTCCCTTGCGGGACGACAAAGCCGGAAATGCCGCAGTTCGGCCGCCGCGCGAAAAGCTGTCGGAATTTGATCAAATATGTCGTGTCGGACCTTGAAGCCTTGGCCCGGCTGGGCGAGCATGGCGCAAAGGTCAGGAGGCCATGATGATCAACCGCCGCGAGTTCTACATCAACGGGGCCTGGGTGGCCCCCGCCACGCCGCGCGATTGCGCGGTGATCGATCCGTCCACCGAAGAACCCTGCGCGGTGATCTCGCTGGGTTCGGCGGCGGATACCAATGCCGCCGTCGCCGCCGCCAAGCTTGCGTTCCCCGGCTGGGCCGCGACCCCGCACGCCACGCGCCGCGCCATCGTTGCCCGGATACTGGAGCAGTACGAGGCGCGCCTGGAAGAGCTGGCCGAGGCAATCTCGATGGAAATGGGCTCGCCCATCGACCACGCGCGGGGGGATCAGGCGCCCTGCCTGCCGTGGCATCTGACCAATTTCCTGACGGCGTTCGATGCGATCGAATGGGTGCGCCCGTTGAATGCCAAGGCGCCGGACAACCGGATCGCGCAAGAGCCGATTGGCGTGGTCGGGCTGATCACGCCGTGGAACTGGCCGATGAACCAGATCGCGCTGAAAGTGGTGCCGGCGCTGCTGGCGGGCTGCACCTGTGTGCTGAAACCGTCCGAGGAATCGCCCCTGAACGCGATGATCTTTGCGGAGTTCTGCCATGACGCCGGGGTGCCCGCCGGCGTGTTCAATCTGGTGAACGGCGATGGGCTGGGCGTGGGGAGCCAGCTTTCGACGCATCCGGACGTGCAGATGATCTCGTTCACCGGATCAACCCGGGCCGGGATCGCGATTTCGAAAGCCGCCGCCGATACGCTGAAGCGGGTGACGCTGGAACTGGGTGGCAAGGGCGCGAACATCATCTTCGCCGATGCCGACGCCAAGGCGGTGGAGCGCGGCGTGCGGCACATGATGGACAACGCGGGGCAAAGCTGCAACGCGCCGAGCCGGATGCTGGTGCAACGTCCGGTCTATGACCGCGCCGTGGTGATCGCGGCGGAAGTGGCGAACTCGATCAAGGTGGATTCGGCGCATCTGCCGGGGCCGCATATGGGGCCGGTGGTGAATAGGCGCCAGTGGGAGCAGATTCAGGGCTATATTCAGAAAGGCATCGCCGACGGCGCGCGGCTGGTGGCGGGCGGGCCGGGGCTGCCGGAAGACAAGAACCGGGGGTTTTATGTGAAGCCGACGGTGTTCGCCGATGTGGTGCCGGGCATGACGATCGAGAAGGAAGAGATCTTCGGGCCGGTGCTGTGCATGATCCCCTTCGACAGCGAAGAGGACGCGGTGCGGATCGCCAATGACACGCCGTACGGGCTGACCAACTATGTCCAGACCCAGGACGGCGCGCGGCGG
>JANLQT010000183.1:0-2455 GCA_031368035.1 Rhodobacterales bacterium
CAAGGCGTCCCGCGCGCCGGACTGCGGGGTGGGCGGGTGGGAGCGGTCCGGCGCGCTTTTTCCGGTTCGCGCGGGGCGCGCAGGCGTTCAGCGCTGAAAACGGTCCACTGGGCCATGTTCTCCCCGGCAAAGTCGTGCCTCACCCTTGGGGGTAGCAGATCACCGACAGATATTGCGCCGGCAGCTTGTCCAGCACCTCCGGCCCATGCCGCGCATCCGCATCAAAGAACAGACTGTCACCCGGCTTCAACGGGAACAGCTTGTCACCGTGCCGATAGGTGACTTCGCCTTCCAGCATGAACAAAAGCTCCAGCCCCTCGTGCTGAAAGGTCGGAAACGTGTCGGCTTCGGTCGAAAGCGTGATCAGATACGGCTCGACCACCACGCCCGAATTGTTCGATCCGATATGGCCCAGCAGGTTGTATTGATGCCCCGCCCGCGTGCCGCGCCGCGCGACCTCGATATGATCGCCGGCCTGCACATGCTGCACCTCGCGCCGCTCCTCGTACGAGCGGAAGAACGCCGTCACCGGCACCGAAAACGCATGGCTCAGCACCTGCAGCGTGGTCAGCGACGGCGAGGTGATGCCGTTTTCGATCTTCGACAGCATCCCGATCGACAGCCCGGTGACCTGCGCCAGATCTGCCACCGTCAACCCCTGTTGCCTCCGGAACGAGCGCACTTCCCGGCCAATCGCCGCCTCCAGATTGCGCTCGGAAATGTCGCGGACCTTGTGCGGGTCCTGGCTAAGCGCGGGCTTGCCGCGCGGCACGAAAGGCAGGGGGTCGTCGGTCATGGCACTGGCACACTGAACTTGGGAATTTCACTATAGGGAAAGATTTCCCTAGGCAGCAAGAAAAACCGTCACAGCACCGAAGTGGCCGCCACCGTCCAGGCATGATGCAGTACCTGCGCCGAGGATCTCGGCCCGTAAAGCGTGATCTCCCCGCCCGAGCGTTTGACCAGATAGCACCCCAGATGGTCGATCACCGTCCTTGTCGCCGCCCCCTCTGCCGCCACCGCGAAATCGACATTCGTCAGCCGCTCCAGCACCATGGCCAACCCCTCGCCCGCGATATCAAACCGCACCCAGGCATCTGTC
Source organism: Rhodobacterales bacterium (assembly GCA_031368035.1). GTDB lineage: Bacteria > Pseudomonadota > Alphaproteobacteria > Rhodobacterales > Rhodobacteraceae > Stagnihabitans. Next base: position 1,103 of record JANLQT010000183.1, read on the forward strand.
TGCTCGGTGATCGACGCCGCATCGCCAAACACCCCCAACAGATGCGCCCGAATATCTTCATGGGAAGCCAACGGCGCCTCGATCATCCACATCTCCGGCGTCATCCAGAACGCCCCGAACACGCCCGCCTCACTCCGCCCCGGCCCCGGCAACGGCACCCCCGCCGCCTTTGCCTTGTCCCGCACCTCCGCCTCCCGCCCCCGCCGCAGCGCCAGCGAGGCCAAGGCCACATCCGTCCGCTCGGTCAGCACCCAGGGCCCCACGGTTTCCACCAGCGCCGCCTCATGCCCCAGCGCGCTCAAGGCTTTCAGCACGATCTTACCCACGAAGCCGCTCCCCGTCCGGATCCACAAAATGCGGCGAGACGATTTCCACCGCCACATCCGTCCCCGCCAGCAAGTTCACTGCCCGCAGCCGCTCGCCCATCCGCATCGCGCCGTTCTTCAGATACCCCAGCGCGATATGGCTTCCGACATGCGGCGAATACACCATCGAGGTCAGCCAGCCGTCGTCCTGCTCTATCACAGCCGCCGCCCCGGTCTTCAGCAAATGGCTGCCCGCCTTCAACCCCTCTGCGGGGTTCACCGGCCGCACCCCCACCAGCCGCAACCCATCCGGCGCGGTCATCCCATCCCGCTGGCTCAGCACCACGCCAATGGCATCCTTCTTCCGGCTGACCATCTTGCCCAGCCCCATGTTCAGCGCGGTGGAGGTCCCGTTCAACTCGTTCCCCGCCACATGCCCCTTCTCGACCCGCATCACCCCCAGCGCCTCGGTGCCATAAACCACCGCGCCAAACTCGGCCCCCGCCTCCACCAGCGCCCGGATCAGCGCATCGCCATACCGCGCCCCCACCGCCACTTCATACGCCAACTCCCCCGAAAACGAGATCCGGAACAACCGCGCCCGCAGCCCGCCAATCGAAATCTCTCCCGCCCCCATATACGGAAAGGCCGCGTCCGAAATATCTTGATCGACCAGCCTCGAAAGCAACTTCCGCGCGTTCGGCCCCGCGACTGAAAACTGCGCCCAAGCCTCCGTCGTCGAGATCAACTGCACATCCATATCCGGCCAAAGGCATTGCCGGCAAAACTCCAGATGCCGGAACACCGTCACCGCATTGGCGGTGGTCGTCGTCATCACATATTCATTCACCCCCATCCGCGCCGTGGTGCCATCGTCGAACACCACCCCATCCTCGCGCAGCATCAACCCATAGCGGCACTTGCCCACCGCCAGCGTCGAGAACGTATTGGCATAAACCCGGTCCAGAAACGCCCCCGCATCCGTCCCCTGCACATCAATCTTCCCCAGCGTCGTCACATCGCAGATGCCCACTGAAGCCCTTGTCGC
>JANLQT010000198.1:0-1767 GCA_031368035.1 Rhodobacterales bacterium
GGGCGCTACCTCGGCTTCTACAACACCCGCCGCCCACATTCATCGCTTGACGGCAAAACCCCGGATCAGGCCTACTTCAACCCGCTGTTGCCAGTTCCGGTTGCAGCATAATCAAGGCGGAAATCCACTTAAGAAACGCCCTGAACATGTTCAGACGAACCGAACCACCTCAGACTGTGCAAGCCCCCCGATCCCCCTCCCATTTTCACCCCTCCCCCCAATCCAATCCCCCTCCGCGCCCGTATATTTCTAACCCCATCCGGAGCGCCCCCATGCCCATCCCCCGCCTCGGTCTCGCCGGCCTGGCCCTGCTGACCCTCAGTGCCTGCGCCACCGGCCACCCCAGCTTCACAGACCCCGCCCTCTCCACGCGCGAGTTCAAGCTGGAGGACTATTTCAACGGCAACCTGATCGCCTACGGCCAGTTCCAGGACCGGTTCGGCCAGGTCCGGCGGCAGTTCACCGTGAAGATCAAGGGCGACTGGGACGGCACCACCCTGAAACTGACCGAGGATTTCACCTACGAGGACGGCTCGACCGAACAGCGCGTCTGGACCCTGCACAAGACCGGCGAGACCACATGGGAAGGCACCGCCCCCGGCGTGATCGGCGTGGCGAAGGGCGAAATCAACGGCGACCGGTTCAACTGGAAATACACCATCGACCTGCCCGTCACCGCCAAGGGCCTGCCCACCACCACCAGCCGCGTCAGCTTTGACGACTGGATCTGGCTGCTGCCCGACAACCGCGCCTTCAACCGCGCCTATATGTCGAAATATGGGCTAGACGTCGGCGACGTCTCGATCAGCTTCGAAAAGAAGTAAGCGCACCGAACCGGTGGCATCCGAACCGGGGGCATCCGTCCGCCGCATCCGACCGGGCGCATTCTTCCGGCGCATTCGTCGGGGCGCGTTCCGCCGGGAACAGCGCGCGCCCGGGCCTTCGGCCATCCTGAGGGCCAGCGGGGAAGCCCCCGCGCCCTCAGGAGCGCGATCATGCACTTTGGCCCCATCTTTTCCACCGACGCCGTCAAGCCGACCGCACCGCGCCCCTTCCTCGGTGGCCGCCTTGCCGGACCCGGCGGGCTTTACAACCTCGGCAACGCGCTCGGACTGATCGGCGGGCTGACGCTGGCCCTGGCCGCCAGCGCCGGGCAGGGCGGCCTGACCCTCAGCAACGGTGTGGAGGCGATCTGGCTGCATCTGGCCGGGAACCTCGGCGCACTGTTCATCTCGGCGGCGATGCTGGTGTTCTTTTGGGGCGGCGAGCACTACCACCAAGCCTGGTCCCGCGGCTTTCCGCCCGATGCCAGCCGGAACCGGCAGGGCGATCTGTGGTCCGGCTATGGCGCGCTGCTGTTGGGCTTTGGCCTGCTTCTGACGGGCCAGCCGCTTCTCGCCGCCAGCTCGGGCCTGCTGCATGCCGCCGGTAAATTCGCCAGCGCGAGCCTGCCTTCCCGGTCCATCCGGCTGTTCGGTGCCCGCACTGACCTGTTCCGCAGCGTGGTCTTGGTCAGCCGTCTGCCCGCCCTTGCCCTGGTCCTCGCACAGATCGCCACGGCCCTGGCGCAACCCGGCCCGGTTTCCCCGCTTGCCCTGGCCTCGCCCGTGCTGCTGCTGATCTGCTACCTGATCTGGGCCCGCGCCGACCTGCTGCTGTTCCGCGCAAGCTGACCCATAACGCCGCGCGCGCCGCGGTTACGAACCTTACCACTTCGTTAATTTTAAAATGCAAGCCCTTGATTTCATTGACTCCAAAAAAGTGTCC
>JANLQT010000217.1:0-1634 GCA_031368035.1 Rhodobacterales bacterium
CGACGCCACCCGTTGCTGGCGGCGATCACCTTGGTCCCGCGGCTGCTCCGGGCGAAGGCGATCCGCTAAGCGCCGCTTGGGCTCAAGCTGCCTTGGCCAGAGCCCCGGCGAGCCGCGCCAGCGAGGGGCCGATCACTGCAACGTCATGCCCGGACCCGCGCGCCGCTTCCGGATGAGGCCCCAGCGGCCATCCGCGCCTTGGCTGAAACCGGGTTGGACAAGCTGCGCCTTGCCCGCGCCGCCCGCTTAAGCCTTGGCCCAGCCGCGCTTGCTGGCTGGATGGCGGGTCCGATCCTGACCCGGGCCGCCAAAGATCCGTCGCGCGTTCTTGACGGCGCACTGGAGGTGTCGGAATTCAACCGCCGGGGCAGGCTGCTTTGGATGGCGACCACTGGGCGGTTCTGAAGTCCCGGCTTTTCAAGGCGTTACCCGCCGGTATGGCTCATGTGCCGGCGAACCTGGCCGGCGACATTCTGGCGGGAATAGTCGAAATCATGGCCCTTGGGCTTGCGCGTGATCGCCGCGCGGATTGCCTGTTCGAGCAGGTCATCCGAGGTTGATGCCCGCAAGGGCGCGCGCAGGTCGGCCATGTCTTCCTGGCCAAGGCACATGTAAAGCTCGCCGGTGCAGGTCGCGCGCACCCGGTTGCAGCTTTCACAGAAATTGTGGCTAAGGGGCGTGATGAATCCGACCTTTTGCCCAGTCTCGGCCAGCCGGACATAGCGCGCCGGACCGCCGGACCGTTCGGTCAGATCAACCAGGGTGAAGCGGTCCTCCAGCCGGGCGCGCAGGTCTTTGAGGCTCCAGAACTGGTCCAGCCGCTGAACCTCGCCCATGTCGCCCATCGGCATGACCTCGATGAAGGTCAGATCGTGGTTTTCCTTCGCACACCAATCGATTAGCGGGAAAAGTTCATCTTCGTTGAAGCCCTTCAGCGCCACGGCGTTGATCTTCACTTTCAGGCCTGCCTCTTGGGCCGCGGCAATGCCATCCAGCACCTGCGGCAGACGGCCCCAGCGGGTGATTTCGGCGAATTTGGCAGCGTCCAGCGTGTCGAGCGAGACGTTGATGCGCTTCACGCCCGCCGCCGCCAGATCGCCCGCGTATTTGCGAAGTTGCGAGCCGTTGGTGGTGACGGTCAGCTCCTCCAGATCACCCGTGTCCAGATGCCGCGACATGGCGCGGAAGAAAGTCATTATATCTTTGCGCACCAAGGGCTCGCCGCCGGTGATGCGCAGCTTTTTCACGCCCATCCGCACGAAAGTGGAGCACAGCCGGTCCAGGTCCTCCAGCGTCAGGAGGTCGGCCTTCGGCAGGAAGGTCATATGCTCGGTCATGCAATAGGCGCAGCGGAAGTCGCAGCGGTCAGTGACCGAAACGCGCAGGTAGGAAATGGCGCGGGCGAAGGGATCGATGAGGGGCGCGGTCATGAGCACAAGATAGTCGAGAAAAGTGCTCAGGAAAAGGCCATGCCGGTCATAAGGTCGGCAACTGGCCTAAACTCGCGTCGGAGAACCGTCGGATCCGCGTCGGTTTTGCATCGGTTTTTGTGCCCGGCGCCCTAAAAGCTGACCTTCGCCATGGTCGCGCGGTGGTCGGCGGGCCAGGGCGTCACCACCAGATCGGCCTCGGGA
>JANLQT010000219.1:0-3625 GCA_031368035.1 Rhodobacterales bacterium
GGATCAATGCAGAGGCCGCCCCGGCGCGGCGAAGTTATGAGTCTTTGCAGAAGGAGGCCCCATGGAAGACCACAAACCCGCAGCCACATCCGCGGTTGCAGCCGCAGTCGTCGCTGCCACGGCAGCCGTTTCCGCCCCGCCGATGTCGTCGGCCGTCCCTGCTGCGTCGGCATCCGCCCCCGCGGCCGCACCCGCAAAGGCCCCCGATCATCCCGATGATGCGCCGCGCGGGCCGCGCAACTTTCCGGTCACCGAATCCGACCGGCTGCGGCAGGCATTTGAAACCGGGCGCTATCCTTACGCCCGCGCCATGGGGCGGCTGAGCTATGAGGCGGAAAAGCTGAAGGTGCAGGCGGAACTTCTGAAGGTGCAGATCTGGACGCAGGAGACCGGGCAGAGTTCGTGATCCTGATGGAGGGGCGCGATGTCGCTGGCAAGGGCGGCACCATCAAGCGGTTCATGGAGCATCTGAACCCGCGCTATGCGAGGGTCTGCGCGCTGACCAAGCCGTCGGACGTGGAAAAGGGCCAGTGGTTCTTCCAGCGCTATCTCGCGCATCTGCCGACTGCGGGCGAAATGGTGTTCTATGACCGCAGTTGGTACAACCGTGCCGGTGTGGAACGGGTGATGGGGTTCTGCAGCCCGGCGGAATATCTGGAATTTATGCGCGAGGCGCCGGAGTTGGAGCGGATGCTGGTCCGGTCGGGCGTCCGGCTGCACAAATACTGGTTTTCGGTCACCCGCGAAGAGCAGCGCGCCCGGTTTGCGGCGCGGGAAACCGATCCCTTGAAGCGTTGGAAGTTGTCGCCGATCGACAAGGCCTCGCTGGACAAATGGGAGGCTTACACCGAGGCCAAAGAAGCTATGTTCTTTTACACCGACACCGCGGATGCGCCTTGGGTGATCGTGAAATCGGACGACAAGAAGCGCGCGCGGCTGAACTGCATGAAGCATTTCCTGTCCACCATCGACTATCCCGAGAAGGACCATCACGTTGTGGGAGAGCCGGACCCGCGCATCGTGGCGCGGGCGGCGCAGATGATGGACCAGTCTGGCCATATTCTGGACGCGGTGCAGCATCCGGCCCAGCGGCGGGTGGCGCGCTAGGCGGGCTTAGCCCGCGCGGCGGCCTTTCACGGCGTTGGCGGTGGCTGTGTAGGTGATCGAGCCGTCTGCCGCGATGGGCAGGCTGGCTTGCAGCTTTTGGCGCAGCTCGGCCCGGGTTTGTTCGGACAGCGCCGCCACTCTGCGGGCCTGGGGGCCGACCGAAAGGGTGTTGGAGTCCCAGAAATCCTCGAAATCGGCGAAATGCACCGGGATTTCGATCAGGTCGAGGTCAATATTGACCAGACCCGCGTCCTGCCACAGCGCCTGCAACGCTGTCCGGCGCGAGGCGTCGGCCGAAGGCGGCATGGCGCCGGGATGGCCGACTGCCGCAAGCGCGCGGAACAGGGGCGCCAGCGGCAGGCCGCCGCCGGGCAGGTCCCACATATAGGTGCTGACCGAACCGCCGGGTTTGGTGACGCGGGCCAGTTCCGCAACTGCCCGGGCCGGTTCGGGCACGAACGAGATCGCCAGCGCCATGGTCGCAGCGTCAAAGCTGGCATCCGCAAAGGGCAAGGCCTGGGCGTCACCGATGTGGAAGGTCGCTTGCGCCGTGGCGGCACGCTGGCGGGCATATTCGATCTGGCCATCTGACGGATCAATGCCGGTCAGGCTGGCCGGGGACATGCGCGCGGCCAGGATCTCCGTGAAGGCGCCATTGCCGCAGCCGACATCTAGCCAGTCCAGCCCCGCCGGCAAAGCGAGCCATTCCAGAAACCGCGTACCGACAAGTTGGCTCCAGCGGCCCATCAGCCGTTCATAGGCCGCCCCGTCGCTGAACATGTATTGCGGATCGGACATGACAGTCTTCCTCTGGGTCGGGGCCAGTCTAGCACGGTGCCAGTCTAGCACGGGGCAGGCGCGGCGCGGGGTTAAAAATCAGTCGCCCAAAGGCGCGATTGGGGCGCGGGTTGACTGGAAAAGCGGCAGATTCTGGCTTAGGGCCGGGGGCATGACCCTGCGCGAGACCCCCCTTTACCACGCCCGCACCCTGTTGGTGCTGGGCCTGCCGATCATCGGCTCGCATCTGGCGCAGATGGGGCTGACGGTGACCGACACGCTGATGCTGGGGCGCTATGGCGTGGCGGAGCTGGCGGCGGGGACGATCGCGACCTCGGCGTTCTTTTTCTTCTTCGTGTTGGGCGCGGGATTCGGGATGGCGATCCTGCCGCTGGTGGCGCAGGCCATGGGGCGCGGCGACGAGCATCAGGTGCGCCGCGACACGCAGATGGGGATGTGGTTGTCGGCGGGCTGCGGGGTGCTGGCGATCCCGCTGTTCTGGTATTCGGGACGCTGGATTGCCGCCTTGGGCCAGACGCCGGAAGTGGCGCGGCTGGCAGAGGAGTTCCTGCGCATTCTGGGGTTCGGCATGGCGCCCGCGCTGATGGTCATGGCGCTGAAATCCAGCCTGTCCGCCTTGGCGCGCCCGCAGGTGGTGCTGTGGGTGACGATGGGCGCGGTGGTGTTGAACGTGGCTGTCGGCTCGACGCTGATCTTTGGCCGCTGGGGCGCGCCCGAGATGGGGGTGCAGGGGGCGGCCATATCGACCGTCCTGGTGCAATGGGCAACTTTCGCGGCGCTGGCGGCTTATGCGCATTTCAACCGCGGGCTGCGGAGATTTCATCTGTTCGGGCAGATCTGGCAGCCGGACTGGGCGGTGCTGCGGGCGTTGTTCCGGCTGGGCTGGCCGATCGGGATCACCGGGGTGGCGGAAAGCGCGCTGTTTGCCACCGCGACGGTGATGATGGGCTGGGTCGGCACGGTGGCGCTGGCGGCGCATGGCATTGCGCTGCAGGCGGCGGCGCTGGCGTTCATGGTGCATCTGGGCCTGTCGAATGCCGCCACGGTGCTGACGGGCCGCGCGATGGGGACGGGCGACGCACAGGGGTTGCGAGATGGGGCGTGGGTGGCGGTTGGTCTGTCGGCGGGGTTTGCGGCGATAATCATCGTGTTGTTTCTCGCCGTCCCGCACTCGATCCTGGTGCTGTTTGTGGACACGTCGAGCCCGGAGGCGGCTGAGATTCTGACCTATGGCACCACGCTTCTGGCGCTGGCGGCGTTGTTCCAGTTGGCCGATGCGATGCAGGTGATGGCGCTGGGCCTGCTGCGCGGCATCAAGGACACCAAGGTGCCGATGTGGGCGGCGGCGATCAGCTATTGGGGGATCGGGATTCCGGTCAGCTATGGGCTGGGGTTCGGGATCGGGTGGGGCGGGGTGGGGGTCTGGCTGGGGTTGAGCGCGGGGCTGGCCTTTGCCTCGGGGTTGATGATGGTAAGGTTCTGGCGCAAGGCGCCGCGGGCTGGGTAAGGAAGATGGGCGCAACACCCATCCTACGGGCGGGCTTCAGGTTTCGGACCAGACGCCCATCTCGGCGCCGCCCGGTTCGCGGAACTGGAAGCGCCGCCCGCCTGGGAAGGCGAAGATCTCGCGCGTGACAATGCCGCCTGCGGCCTGCACGCGGGCCAGCGCCGCCTTCAGATCGTCGGTCTTGAGCAGCACGATCGCCGTCCCGACCGGCGC
>JANLQT010000236.1:0-3158 GCA_031368035.1 Rhodobacterales bacterium
TGAAGGCCACCGCCGACATGCTGAAGCTGACGCCCCTGTTGCAGCGCAAGCCGCTGGAACTTTCGGGCGGCCAGCAACAGCGCTGCGCTCTGGCCCGGGCCCTGGTCAAAGGCGCCGGGCTGGTGCTGCTGGACGAGCCGCTGGCCAACCTCGACTACAAATTACGCGAAGAACTGCGCGCCGGAATTCCGCGCGTCTTCGAGGAATCCGGGGCGATCTTCGTCTATGCCACCACCGAACCGGAAGAGGCGCTTTTGCTTGGTGGCAATACCGCGACGCTGTGGGAAGGCAGGATCACCCAGTTCGGCTCGACCCCGCTGGTCTATCGCCAGCCCGCCGATGCGATCACCGCCCGGCTGTTCAGCGACCCGCCGATGAATTTCGTGGCTTGCGTCAAGCAAGGCCACCGGATCAATTTCGGCGCCACCACCAACGCGCCGGCCGACGGCGCGCTGGCGTCCTTGCCTGACGGAGCCTACACCGCCGGTTTTCGCGCCAACCATCTGCACCTGAACGTGCATTCCGGAACCGCCATCGCGTTTCCCTGCGGCGTGGGCGTGACCGAGATCACCGGGTCGGAAACCTTCCTTCACGCGGCTTACGGCGACCACCGCTGGGTCGGCCTTGTGCACGGCGTTCACACCCTGACGCCGGGGCAGACCGTCAGTCTGTGGCTCGACCCGTCCCACATTTATTTCTTCGATGCCGAGGGCCGGCTTGCCGCGCCCGCGGCCTATGCGGCGGTGGCATAAGATGGCGCAGATCACGCTTAAAAACCTCGCGCACAGCAACCTGCCGAACCCCGCAGGCGAACAGGATATCGCGCTGAAGGAAATGGATCACGTCTGGCAGGACGGGGGGGCCTATGCGCTGCTCGGCTCGTCCGGATGTGGCAAGACCACCCTTTTGAACATCATTTCGGGCATTGTCCGGCCCAGCCACGGCCGGGTGCTGTTTGGCGATCGGGACGTCACCGATCAGGAAACCGCCGCCCGCAACATCGCGCAGGTGTTCCAGTTCCCGGTGGTCTATGACACGATGACCGTGCGCGAAAATCTTGCGTTTCCGCTGCGAAACCGCGGCATGGATGCAAAATACATCGCGGGCCGCGTCGCCCAGATCGCGCAGATGATCGGCATGGAGGACAGGCTGAACCGCAAGGCACGCGGTTAGACCGCGGACGCCAAGCAAAAGATCAGCCTTGGCCGCGGCATGGTGCGCGAAGACGTCAACGCCATCCTCTTCGACGAGCCGCTGACCGTGATCGACCCGCATATGAAGTGGGAATTGCGGACCCAGTTGAAGCAACTTCATCAGCAGTTCGGCCATACCATGATCTACGTCACTCATGACCAGACCGAGGCGCTGACCTTTGCCGACAAGGTCGTCGTGATGTTCGAGGGCCGCGTCGTGCAGATGGCCACCCCCGAAGAGCTATTCGAGACCCCTGCCCATACCTTTGTGGGCTACTTCATCGGCTCGCCGGGCATGAACCTGCAAGACGCTGCCGTGTCGGGAAGCCGGGCGCATCTTCACGGTGCCGAGATAGATTTGGGGGCGGCCTACGCCCCGTTGGCCGGGCGCACGCAGATCGGCATCCGTCCGGAATATTGCACCTTGAGCCGTGACGAGGGGCTGCCCATCACGATCCTGCGGGTCGAGGACGTCGGCCGTCACCGGATCGTCCGCGCCGAGATGTTCGGCCAACCGTTCAACATCATCGCCCCGGAAGGCGTGGAAATCGGGGCGGACATGAACCGCGTCGCCTTTGCGCCCGGCAAGATCAATGTCTACGCCGATGACTGGCGCGTCGCAGGGGAGGCGGTCTGATGGACAAGGTCCAGAACAACAAGGCGTGGTATCTGGTATTGCCCGTGCTGGTGGTCGTGGCGTTTTCCGCCGTGATACCGCTGATGACCGTGGTCAACTATTCGGTCAACGACACCTTTGGACAGAACGAGTTCTTCTGGAACGGCCTCGGCTGGTTTGACGAAATGGTCAGGTCGGACCGACCTCATGCCGCACTTGGCCGGCAGATCCTGTTCTCGGCCATCATCCTTGCCATCGAGGTGCCGCTGGGCATCTTCATTGCGCTCAACATGCCGAAAAAGGGCTTCTGGGCCAGCTTCTGCCTCGTTCTGATGGCATTGCCGCTGCTGATCCCGTTCAACGTCGTCGGCACCATCTGGCAGATCTTCGGCCGCGTCGATATCGGGCTTTTGGGGCACACGCTGGCGGCCCTCGGCATCGACTATAACTATACCAATGATGCGTTGGATGCCTGGCTGACCATCATCGCGATGGATGTCTGGCACTGGACATCGCTGGTGGCGCTGCTGTGCTACGCGGGCCTGCAATCGATCCCGCAAGCCTATTACCAGGCGGCCCGCATTGATCAGGCCAGCCGTTGGAGCGTGTTCCGCTTCATCGAACTGCCGAAGATGTCGGGGGTGCTGGTGATTGCCATCCTCTTGCGGTTCATGGACAGCTTCATGATCTACACCGAGCCCTTCGTGCTGACCGGAGGCGGGCCTGGAAACTCCACCACGTTCCTGTCGATCGACCTGGTGAAAATGGCGGTGGGTCAGTTCGACCTTGGCCCGGCCGCGGCCTTCTCGATCATGTACTTCCTGGTCATCCTGCTGGTGTCATGGGTGTTCTAGACGGTCATGGTCACCCTCGACAACGCGGAGGTCAAATAATGCGAATCCGCACCTCCACCATCGTGATGACGCTGTATCTGCTGTTCCTGCTGATCCCGATCTACTGGCTTGTAAACATGAGCCTGAAGACCAACACCGAGATCGTCTCGACCTTCAGCATTGTCCCCAATGATCTGACCTTCCAGAATTATCTGGTCATCCTGACCGACCCGTCCTGGTACATGGGCTATGTCAACTCCATGATCTACGTGGTGATGAACACGGTGATCTCGCTCAGCGTGGCCCTGCCTGCCGCCTATGCCTTCTCGCGCTATAATTTCATGGGCGACAAGCATCTGTTCTTCTGGCTGCTGACCAACCGCATGTCGCCGCCCGCGGTCTTTGCCCTGCCGTTCTTCCAGCTTTATAGCTCAGTCGGCCTTTTTGACACCCATATCGCCGTGGCGCTGGCGCATTGCCTGTTCAACGTGCCGCTGGCGGTCTGGATTCTTGAAG
>JANLQT010000273.1:0-1762 GCA_031368035.1 Rhodobacterales bacterium
CGATGGAAGACCGGTTCAAGGCGACGCAAAAGCTCGCCCAACTGCCGCGCAATTCTTCGGCTACGCGTATTCACAACCGGTGCCAACTGACCGGTCGTCCGCACGCGTATTACCGCAAACTCAAACTGTCGCGGATCATGCTGCGTGATCTGGCCTCGTTCGGCCAGATCCCGGGCATGGTCAAGTCGAGCTGGTAAGGAGATCGCGATATGATGATGAACGATCCAATCGGCGATATGCTGACCCGTATCCGCAACGCGCAAATGCGCGGCAAATCCACCGTGGCGACCCCGGCTTCCAAGCTGCGCGCCTGGGTTCTGGACGTGCTGGTGGGCGAAGGCTACATCCGCGGCTATGAGCCCAAGAAGACTGACAACGGTCAGGGCGAACTGGTCATCAGCCTGAAGTACTTCGAAGGCGAACCGGTGATCCGCGAAATCAAGCGCGTGTCCAAGCCCGGCCGCCGCGTCTATATGGGCGTGAAGGAAATCCCCTCGGTCCGCAACGGCCTTGGTTTATCGATTGTCTCCACGCCCAAGGGCGTGATGACTGACAGCAGTGCGCGCGCAGCCAATGTCGGCGGCGAAGTGCTCTGCACCGTGTTTTAAGGGAGGGGTTTCAGATGTCTCGTGTTGGCAAGAAACCTGTCCCGCTGGTGAGTGGCACTTCTGCCTCGATCTCCGGCCAGACCATCGAAGTGAAGGGTCCGAAAGGCACCCGCAGCTTCACCGCGACGGACGACGTGACGCTGACCGTGGACGGCGATGCCGTGACGGTCACCCCGCGCGGCACGTCCAAGCGCGCGCGCTCGGCCTGGGGCATGTCCCGGGCCATGATCCAGAATCTGGTCGTCGGCGTCACCGCCGGCTTCAAGAAGGAAATGGAAATCCAAGGCGTGGGCTACCGCGCCACGATGCAGGGCAAGAACCTGCAACTCGCCTTGGGCTTCTCGCATGACGTGATTTTCGAAGTGCCGACCGGTGTGACCGTGACGGTGCCGAAGAATACCGAGATCATTGTGGAAGGCATCGACCAACAACTCGTCGGCCAAGTCGCGGCCAATATCCGCGACTGGAAGAAGCCCGAGCCCTACAAGGGCAAAGGCATCCGTTACAAGGGCGAGTTTGTCTTCCGCAAAGAAGGCAAGAAGAAATAGGAACCGGGAAAATGGCAAATTCAAAGAGAGACCTGTTCCTCAAGCGCCGCCTGCGCGTCCGGAACCGCATCAAGGCCGTATCGAACGGGCGTCTGCGCCTGTCCGTGCATCGGTCAAGCAAAAACATCTCGGCTCAACTGATCGACGACGCGAACGGGGTCACTGTGGCCGCCGCCTCGTCGCTTGAGAAGGACCTGGGGTTCGTCGGCAAGAACAACCTGGAAGCGGCGACGAAAGTCGGCGCAATCCTGGCGGAACGTGCCACCAAGGCCGGTTTTGAAGTGTGTTACTTCGATCGCGGCGGTTTCCTCTTTCACGGGAAGATCAAGGCTTTGGCCGACGCTGCCCGTGAAGGTGGTCTGAAGTTCTGAGGAGATAGACATGGCAGAACGTGAAAACCGCCGGGACAATCGTGGGGGCAATGACCGCCGCGACAACCGCCCGGAAGAAACGCCCGAGTTTGCTGACCGTCTGGTCGCGATCAACCGCGTGTCCAAAACCGTGAAAGGCGGCAAGCGCTTTGGCTTTGCTGCTTTGGTGGTGGTGGGCGATCAGCGCGGCCGCGTCGGGTATGGCAAAGGCAAGGCCAAGGAAGTGCCGGAAGCG
>JANLQT010000275.1:0-6423 GCA_031368035.1 Rhodobacterales bacterium
TTGCGGGACAATCTGCTGACCTTCATCGTCGCGGGGCATGAGACGACTGCGCTGACTTTGGCGTGGTCGCTGTATCTGATGGCGTTTGACCCTGAGGTGCAGGAGGCGGCGGCTTTGGAGGCGCGGGCTTTGAAGGACCGGCCTGCGGGGATGGAGGATTTGGCCCAGTTGCCGCTGATCCGGCGGATCGTGGATGAGGCGTTGCGGCTGTACCCCCCGGCGGCGTTTCTGGCGCGGACGGCGCTGGTTCCGGACCGGATTTTGGGGCGTGAGGTGCGGGTGGGGGATACGGTGATCCTGCCGATCTATGCGCTGCACCGGCACCGCAAGCTGTGGGAGAATGCGGACGGGTTTGATCCGTCTCGGTTCACGCGGCCGGTCGAGAAGTTCGCGTATCTGCCGTTTGGGGACGGGCCAAGGATTTGCATCGGGGCGGCATTTGCGTTGCAGGAGGCGGTGTTGATCTTGGCGACCTTGCTGGCGCGGTTCCGGTTTGAAGCGGTGCCGGGGCGGGGGCCGAAGCCGGTGATGATCTTGACGCTGCGGCCCGAGGGTGGGGTTTGGTTGACGGCGACGCGGCGGTGAGGGGTGTGCAATCTGGGAGGTTGCACGCGTGCAACATTGGGTACGGCGTTGATTTCGTGGGGTTTCGTGAATTTCGTTAGGATTCGGGTAACCACGATTGGGTGTGAAATCGACGCGACTACACCGCCTGACCAGTCCACTCCCTATGAAGGCACGAAGTTCAGCGACACCACCCGTGGCGCGCCGTCGTTCAGGTCCAGTTCAACGCCGTAGACGAAGCGGGGGCTGCCATAGACCGCTTCGGTGACCTCAAGGTAGCGCCGGTTTCCAAAGGCCAGGATCAGGTCGATATATAGGTACTGCTCGGGATATACCTTGCCGTCGGGCAACGTCAGCGTGCAACTCCATGGGGTTTTGCAGTTGAGATCACCGCCGGGAAAGGCTGTGAAGGTCTTGAGCCATTCATTGTCAACTGCGCCATTTTCCAAGGGATCAGTTGCGCTTTTCTCCAAGAGATAATGCATCAAGGCGTCGGTCATCGCGCGGGTGATGCCGTCCCCAGGAGTAGCGGGCACAAGCTTCGCATCGGCGGGGACAAGCTGAAATGCCCAGCATTCGACGCGAAATATCTCCATCCGCACCCGTGTGTCGGTAAAAACATCTATTGTCGGCGTTTCTTCCAAAGGAGTGGCCGACAAGGTGGCACAGTCCGAAATGCCCGGGATCAAAGTGGGCATATCAGTACCAATCTGCGCGAGCGCTCCAGACACGTCCGTCTGCTTCAAGAACGTCACGTAATCCATGTTACGCGAATCTGGGCGGATACGGACACCCACTTCCCGTGCACAAGCTGCCGTAGCGACGACGCCAACGAGAAACGAAGCAGCGAGCACATCAGGGCGAATCCGCAGCATCCATGAAGAGATTGAAGACATAGTCATTCCGCTCCTTGCTTACATCGCCTCCGCGATGTGACTGCCGCGCCGCCTCCTCCCAATCGCCGCGAAGAATCGCCTGCTGCATCAAAGGAAAGCCTGCCAAGCCACCAAGCCCGACGTTGTACAGAATATCCAGTAGAGCCAACTGCACAGGATCAGGCAAATTTCCAAAGAAGGGGTAAAGGCTCACCAAGCCGGGGAAATCGGCGCGAACATGCTCGCGTTTCAGTACCTCGATAGCGGCCTGCGAGACGTAAAGTTGTGCGTATGGCGCGTAGTAACTTGCGGCATAATCTCGACCGTGTGGGAGCGCAGCAATTTCATCGAACTCAGCCACGACTTCGGCCTCGGAAGCAACACCACCCGTGTTCCGGTAGCGAAAGGGCAACACCGCGGCACTTGCAGAATTGGGCAGCTTGGTCCCGATGCCAACGGTCATATTGCCGCCAGTGTCCTGATACATGTAGTCGACCGACCTTTCCCACCTGTTAAGATCGGCCAGATGGGTTTCCACGACGTCGTGGACATGGGCAAAGTAACCTTCGATGCCGAGGGGCTGCGCGTAACACCTACAGCCGAAGTCCTGCGATGGATGCCCTCCCTCGGGCGGCGTGTCCCAGCGGAAAATCTTGCCGTCGCGTTCGGCATGGGCCGTGCGAACACGCTTGTCGTGCTGCGATGCCCAGATGTAGAATTTGATCCCCATCGCTTCTTGCATGGCTGATTCAGAAAGCTGGACAGCACCATCTGGGCGCGCTGGTGGCCTTCGTCAGTTGTGAAGTCCAGCCCCTCGCGCTGCATAACATCAGACAGATAGGCGGAAGCAGCATTGCGAAGCGCGTCTTGATCCATCTTGAGAATGTCTTCGGGTGAAAACTCGAAGGGTTTGGTTTTCAGGATCGCCTGCGAGGTTGCGCCGAAGTTCCGGCTCCAGACCTCGTCCACCCATTGGTCGATTTCGAGGGAGGTGGTGATGACATCTTGCTTCGCCGCCATCATCGTCGGGCCGTGGAATTTGACTGTGAAGCTGATGTTTCTGCCGTGTCTGATGAACGCGTCCAGGTTCGTATGACCCATGGGTTCCTCGCTGCAAATGGCGTGCATTGAGAGAGGAGTGGGTTACGAAAACGGAAATGGGGCGGGCGGGACGGAGGGAGAGTCGGGGTATTCCCCGACCTACGGGCCGGGGTCAGGTGAACCGGTTGTCCCTCGGGAAGCCCCTTGGGGCCATGCGGCCGGCGGTGGCGCGGGCGGCTTCCCATTCGGTCAGGTCGGGTTCGGTGCGGGTTCGGCCGGCGGGGTCTTTCCAGGTCAGGCCCTGCGCTTTGACAAAGGTCGTCGCGTCGGACAGGCCGCCGTCCTTGTAGCGTTGCAGGCGGACGCCCTTGCCTTTGACCATTTCGGGCAGATCGGTCAGCGGGAACACCAGCATTTTGCGGTTGTCACCGACCACGGCGACCTGATCGCCGGTGATGCGGCGGCAGAGGGCGGTTTTGACGCCAGCGGCGAGGGATAGCACCTGTTTGCCGGCCTTGGTTTGGGCCACAACCTCGTCCGAGGGGACGATGAAACCGTCGCCTGCGGTGGAGGCGACCAGCAGACGCTCGCCGGGGCGGTGGATCATCAGGTCGAGAATCTCGGCCTCGTTCGGCAGGTCGACCATCAGGCGGAGGG
The DNA here is from genome assembly GCA_031368035.1 of Rhodobacterales bacterium. GTDB lineage: Bacteria > Pseudomonadota > Alphaproteobacteria > Rhodobacterales > Rhodobacteraceae > Stagnihabitans. Next base: position 3,138 of record JANLQT010000275.1, read on the forward strand.
GTTCGCCCATGCCCCGGCCCCCCGGCAGGTTGGCGCCCATCACGGTGTAAAAGCGGCCATTGGCGCCGACGATCAGGATCTTGTCGGTGGTCTCGGCGTGGAACGCGAAGCGGGGGCCGTCGCCGTCTTTGAACTTTTGTTCGAGGGACAGATCGAGATGGCCTTTGAGGCCCCTGATCCAGCCCATCTGGCTGCAAATCACGGTGATCGGCTCGCGGTCGATCATCGCCTCGGGGGGCACATCTTCCACCTCGCCCGCGATGGCGAAGGTGGTGCGGCGCTTGCCGAGCACGGTGTCCATGCCGAACTGCTTGCGGATCGCCTCCAGCTCGGTGCCGATCTTCTTCCACTGGCGCTTGTCGCTGTCCAGAAGGTCGGCGAGGTCGGCGCGTTCCTTCATCAGGGCGTTGCGCTCGGCGATCAGTTCCATCTCTTCCAGGCGGCGCAGAGAGCGGAGGCGCATGTTCAGGATGGCTTCGGCTTGGGTGTCGGTGAGTTCTCCGTCGCCCGGCGGGGGGGTGACGTAGTCCTTTTCGTTGGCCGCACGGCGGTGCGCGCGGCCCCATGTCTCGCGGATCAGCGCGGCCTTGGGGTCGTCGTCATAACGGATGATGTCGATGACGCGGTCGAGGTTCAGGAAGGTGATCAGGAAGCCTTCGAGGATCTCAAGCCGGGCGTCGATCTTTTCGGTGCGGTGGGTGGAGCGACGTTTCAGCACATCGCGGCGGTGGTCGAGGAAGGCGCGCAACACCTCTTTCAGCGAGCAGACCTTGGGCACGCGGCCGTCAATAAGAAGGTTCATGTTGAGGTTGAAGCGCAGTTCGAGGTCGGAGTTGCGGAACAGTTGCGCCATCAGCATGTCGGGCTCGACCGTGCGGGCGCGGGGTTCAAGGACGATGCGGACGTCTTCGGTCGATTCGTCGCGGACGTCGGCGAGGGCGGCGACCTTCTTGGTTTCCACCAGTTCGGCGAGGCGCTCGATCAGGCGGGATTTCTGCACCTGATAGGGAATTTCGGTGACGACGATCTGCCAGGTGCCGCGGCCGAGGTCTTCAAGGACCCAGCGCGCGCGGGTACGGAAGGCGCCGCGGCCGGTTTTGTAGGCGTCGAGGATGGCGGTTGGGGGCTCGACGATGATGCCGCCGGTGGGGAAATCCGGGCCGGGGATCAGGGCGACGAGGGCTTCGTCGGTCAGGTCGGGGTTCGCCAACATTGCGTGGCAACCCTGGATCAGCTCGTCCAAGTTATGCGGCGGGATGTTGGTGGCCATGCCGACCGCGATGCCGGAGGAGCCGTTGGCCAGAAGGTTCGGGAAGGCCGCCGGCATCACGATGGGTTCTTCCAGCGTGCCGTCGTAATTGGGGCGGAAGTCCACGGCGTTTTCGGCCAGACCTTCCATCAGCGTCTCGGAAATCGCGGTCAGGCGGGTTTCGGTATAGCGGGCGGCGGCGGGGTTATCGCCGTCGATGTTGCCGAAGTTGCCCTGACCGTCGACCAGCGGGTAGCGGACGTTGAAATCCTGCGCGAGGCGGGCCATGGCGTCATAGATCGCGGCATCGCCGTGCGGGTGGTAGTTGCCCATCACGTCGCCGACGATCTTGGCGGATTTGCGGAAACCGCCGGTGGAGGACAGGCGCAACTCGCGCATCGCATACAGGATGCGGCGGTGGACCGGCTTCAACCCGTCGCGGGCATCGGGCAGCGCGCGGTTCATGATCGTGGACAGCGCGTAGGTCAGATAGCGCTCGCCGATGGCCCGGCCCAGGGGCTCGGAGATCAGGGTCGGTTCGGTCGGCTGGGTGGGATCATCGGCTTCGTCGGACATGAGGGTTCGTGTAGCGGGTGGCGGGAAGGTGGTCCAGTGGGCTAAGGCATTGCAGCGGCGGCAGGGCTGACTAGCGTGGCCGGGATGCTGGAGGTGACCATGCCCGACAAGACGATCCTGATTACCGGCTGTTCGTCCGGCATCGGTTACGATGCGGCGCATGGGCTGAAGGCGCATGGCTGGCGAGTGTTTGCGACAGCCCGTGCCGAGGCGGATTGCGCCAGGCTGCGGGGCGAGGGGCTGGAAAGCTTCGTGCTGGACTATGCGGATGAGGCGTCAGTGGCCGAGGCGGTGGCAGAGGTTGTCGCGCGCACCGGGGGGCGGTTGGATGCGCTGTTCAACAACGGGGCGTTTGCCTGCCCGGGGCTGGTGGAGGATTTGCCGCGCGGGGCGTTGCGGGAAATCTTCGAGGTGAACCTGTTCGGCTATCAGGACCTGACCAAGCGGGTGATCCCCTTGATGCGGGCCAATGGCGGGGGGCGGATCGTCAACTGCTCGTCGGTGCTGGGGCTGGTCGCCGGGCCGTGGCGCGGGGCCTATGTTGCGACGAAATTCGCGATGGAGGGGCTGACGGATGTGATGCGGATCGAGATGCGGGGGACCGGGATATATCCGATCTTGCTGGAGCCGGGGCCGATCGGGACCAAAATTCGCGTCAATGCAATTGCGCATTTTGAACGCTGGATTGACTGGAAGGCCTCGGCGCGGCGGCGGGATTACGACGCGCTGCGCGGGCGGCTGTACAAGAGCCGGGGACCGGATGCTTTTGAACTGACCCCGGCGGCCACGACCAAGGCGCTGATCCGGGCCTTGGAAGCGCGGCGGCCAAAGGCGCGGTATGGCGTGACCTTTCCCACGCATCTGATGGCGGTGCTGCGACGATTGCTCCCGACGCGGATGCTCGACTGGGTGATCGCCAAGGGGTAGGATCGCTGCAATATCCAGGAGGTGACGATGCGATACGACCCGCTGTTTGTGATCGGAGTGCTGGCGGCGCTGGTGGTCGTGGCGATTCTGATGCTTGGCATCGGATCCTTTGCCAAGGGCGGCGAGTTCCACAAGCGCAACGCCAATCGGCTGATGCGCTGGCGGATCATCGCGCAGGCCGTCGCGGTGGCGCTGCTGCTGGCCTATGCTTGGTGGCATGGGCGGGCCAACTGACTTGGTGGTGCTGTCGTAGATCTACACCAAGACCGGGGACGGCGGGCAAACCTCGCTGGGGAACGGCGCGCGGGTGGCCAAACATGACTTGCGCGTGGCGGCCTACGGGACGGTGGACGAGACCAATGCCACGGTCGGCATGGCGCGGCTGCATGGCGGAGAGATGGACGACGGCTTGAAACGGGTGTCGAACGATCTGTTCGATCTGGGCGCGGACCTGTGTACGCCGGATATCGAGAATGACGCATCGGCGCCCTACCCTCGGCTGCGGATCATCACCGGACAGGTGGACCGGCTGGA
>JANLQT010000284.1:0-15611 GCA_031368035.1 Rhodobacterales bacterium
GCCTGACTGTCGTCGGTGGAGCCATCATCAATGATGATCGCCTCGAACCCCGGAAAGGTTTGCGCTTTCAGGCTGGCAAGGCAGGGACCGACGAAGGCGGCCACATTGTAGACCGGCACAATGACCGTGATCAGGGGGGGCGCGGCGTCCAAGTCCCACCTAACCCAAAAGCCGGTCCAGCAGGGCCTTCACCTCGGCTGATTGCGGCACCAATGTCATGGCCTCGGCCGTGCCCTGACCCGAGGAGGCCGAGAACACGGACAGGCGGTCGTCCGTTCCGGTCAGGTCCAGCCCCATGCGGGCGGCGATGGCGAGCGCCGCCTGAACCGTGGCGTCAGGGCTGGCATAGATTTCCTCGAACAGCAGCCAGCCGAAATCGACACCACGTCCGCGCAGGGTCATCAGCGTCTCGCCCAGTGCGGCGGCGTCCATGCGCACCCGTTCGCCCACCCGCGCAAGATCGATTGGATTGGGTGAAACCTCGCCAGAACGCAGCAAGGGGTAAAGTCGCGCCGCGTCCTTGGGGCCCCAGGCGCCGGTGGCCTGCGCCATGAACAGCGACATCAGCCGATCCTTTTCAGCGCGGCGGTGTAGAACGAACTGGGCATAGCCCAGCTCTGCGCACACGCCGATCAACGCCCGGGCGATGGCGATGGGCACAACTTCCACGGCATGTTTGATGTTGGGGCGGTCGGACAGGATTTCATGAAGCCGGGCGCGCAAGGTATCGGGTTTCATCTCGCCCCGTTCCACGGCAAGGGTAACCGCAGACCAGCGGCGATCCTTGTTGAAGGGTTCGTGCTCGACCGTCGGAAAGCTTGATATCCGCGACATGAACGCGGTCAAAGACGTGCCGCCGGTGCGGCGCAATGTGTAAATGATGAAGGGACGTTCCATTCCGGGTCAACTGCCACCCAGCAGTCGTCGCCCTGTGCGCAGGGGTTCGGTGAGTTTCCAGGAACGGGACGCGTGGATGCGGTCGATCTCGGCCTGCAGGGATTGGGCTTCGGCACGCGCGGCCTGAAGCTCCTGTTCCAGTTGCGCGGCCCGCTGGGCGTGCTCGGCGGCTTCACGTTCCGCTGCCTGGCGCTGAAGGTCGGCAGACACCAATTGCGCGTCGCTTTCGTCCCGCGAGGCGTGCAGCGCCGCGCCATCGGCAAGAATTTGCGCCGCAAGGGTCGCCTCGCGCCCCAGCGAGATCGCGCGTTCGTCGTGCAGACGGCGTTCAAGCGCATCCATGCCGGCACGCATAAGATGCGGATCGGCGTTGGCGTCCCGCTGCGCCTCGGCAAGGGCAAGGCGCCGGGTCAGGTCGGTGATCTGCGCCAGTTGCTCTTGCGTCAGGGCGCCAAGCAATTCGGACTTGGTCGTCTGTGCGTCTGCCCGCGGCTTGGCCATGTTCGTCACCTTTCACCCCGCCGTCTTGCGTATCCCGCGCCAATCATAGCGCAAAAGACCCAAGCCGGGGCAAGTCCGGTTCTGCGCCCAGGGCGGCGGGCAGCACAAACAGCCGCAGATCCACCAGCCGCAGCCGGAAGCTGTGCCTTGGCAAGGGCAGGATCAGCGTGTGGAATTGCGCCGGCCCGACCATGGGGTCGCCGCCGGTCAGTTTGCGCAGCAGGACAGCCGGGCGCGCATCTGTCCCAGCGGGCAGGCTTTCGCCAAAGCCGGTGTCTTGCGTGGTTTGGCCCAGGCGCGAGCGGACAAAGGGCGCCAGCCCCAGGTCGCCCGTGGCCTGCAAGGCGAGGCCCAGCACTTCGCCGGCCAGAAATTCGAAATTGCCCAAGGCGATCGACAAGGTCATCCAGCGCGGCGTGCCGGTGATTTCGGCGGACAGGGACAGAAGGGCGGCGGGATCCTCTGCAACATCCAGCGCGACCTGCGCCTGTGCGCTGTCCCATGACAGATAGACCTGCGGCACGATGGGCTTGCCGGGTTCCGGGCGGATCGGCCTTTGTGCCGCGCGCAACTGGGCAAGGCAGCGGGCGGCGGCCTGTTCGGCGGGATGGGTCATGATGCGGCACTTTCTTCTTGCCCGGCGAGGATCTGCGCCGTCAGCCTCGCCACCAGCGGCGCCACCGGCGCGCCCCGGGTTTCCACGTTCAGACGCACCAAAGCCTCGGTATTCGAGGCGCGCAGGTTGAAGCGCCAGTCGCCCATGTCAAGGCTGGTGCCGTCGGTCTCGTCCACCGCTTTGGCCCAGGGCAGATACTGGGCCCGCATCCGCGCCATCACGGCCATGGGGTCCGCCAGCTTGAAATTGATCTCGCCCGACGAGGGAAATGCCGCCTTGCGCGCGGCCACCAGACCCGCCAGCGGGCCTTGGCGGCTGATCAGGTCCAGCATGACCAGAGCCGGGATCATGCCGCTGTCACAGTGCACGAAGTCGCGGAAGTAGTGGTGCGCCGACATCTCGCCGCCGTAGATCGCGTTCTGGTCGCGCATGACTTGCTTGATGAACGCATGACCGGTCTTGGCCTGCACCGCGACCCCGCCGGCCCTGACGACGACGTCCTGGGTGTTCCAGATCACGCGGGGGTCATGGATGATGCGCCCGCCGGGTTCCTTGGCCAGGAAGACCTGGGCCAGCAGGCCGACAACATATTCGCCGTCGATGAAATCTCCGTGGTGGTCAAAGAAGAAACACCGGTCGAAATCGCCGTCCCAGGCGACGCCCAGATCGGCGCCGGTGGCAACCACGGCCTGCGCGGTAACGGGGCGGTTTTCCGGCAGAAGCGGGTTGGGGATGCCATGCGGAAAGCTGCCATCGGGGTCGTGGTGCATCCGGATGAAGGTCAGGGGCGCGCCCCGCCGCGCCAGTTCCGCAGCGATGGCGTCAAAGGTCGGCCCTGCTGCGCCGTTCCCGGCATTCACCAGCACTTTCAACGGTTTCAGTGCCGCTATGTCCACAAAGCCCAGAACGCAGGCGACATAGGCCGCGCGTGCTTCGGCCTGCACATCGCGCACCGATCCGCCGGACCTAGGGGGGCCGAAATCATCCGCCTCGGCCAGTGCCCGGATGCTGGACAGACCCGTCGCGGCATCCAGCGGCGCCGACCCTGCCCGCACCATCTTCATGCCGTTGTAGTCCATCGGATTGTGCGAGGCCGTCACGCAGATCCCGCCGTCCGCACCGAAATGAGTAACGGCGAAATACATCTCCTCGGTGCCGGCAAGGCCCAGGTCCAGCACCTCGCAGCCCTCTGCCGTCAAGGCGCGGGTCACCGCCCCGGCCAGCGCCTCCGACGAGGGCCGAATGTCCCGCGCCAGCACGACGCGGCGTGCGCCAAGCGCGCGGGCAAAACCGCGACCGATGCGAAAGGCGATGCCCTCGTTCAACTCGGTGCCGAGCCGTCCGCGCACATCGAAAGCCTTGAAGCAGGTCATGGTCATCCCTTGGCCCCCTGCCCGCGCGCATAGACATCATCATAACGGGTGATGTCATCTTCACCGAGGTAGGAGCCGGTCTGCACCTCGATCAACGTCAGTTCCACTTTGCCGGGGTTTTCGAGGCGGTGCTTGGCGCCAAGCGGGATATAGACCGACTGGTTCTCGGAGATCAGTTGCACCGTCTCGCCGACCGTGACCCGTGCGGTGCCTTGCACCACGATCCAGTGTTCGGCACGGTGGTGGTGGCTTTGCAGGCTGAGCGCGGCGCCGGGATGCACCACGATTCGCTTGACCTGAAAGCGGGGGCCAATGACGAGACTTTCGAACCAGCCCCATGGCCGGTGGTCAAGGGGAAACATCTCGGCCTGCGCCGCGCCTTTGGACTTCAGGGCCGACACCGCCAGCTTGACATCCTGCGCGCGGTCCTTGTGCGCGATCAGCACGGCGTCGGGCATGGCGACCGCGATGATGCCTGAAAGGCCAATCCCGACCAGCTGCAAATGCGGGCTTTCACTGCGCAAAAGCGTATCTGTGCAGTCGATCGCGGTCGCATCGCCACTGGTGACCACGCCCTGCCCGTCCGGGCCGCTTTCGCGCCAGATCGCCTCCCAGCCGCCAAGGTCGGACCAGGCCCCGCCATAAGGCACCACGGCCAGATTGCTGGCCTTTTCCATGATCGCATAGTCGATCGAGATCGCCTCGGCCTTGTCCCAGGGGCCGGCGGCCAAACGCAGGAAACCGAGGTCTGGCTGCGCGGCGGCCACGGCCTCGTTTACAGCGGCCAGCATATCAGGTTGCAGGGTTTCGGCCGCTTTGATCAAGGCGCTGGCCTTGAACAGGAAGATGCCGGCGTTCCACAGATACCGACCGCTGGCCAGCATCGCCTGCGCGTTCAGGCTATCGGGCTTTTCGACAAAGCGCAGCAGCGACTGCGGCACCGGCGCGAAATCTTCGGCAGGCGCGCGCGACAGCTCCAACCAGCCATAGCCGGTTTCGGCCCGGTCGGGCTTGATGCCGAAAGTCACGATCTGCCCTGCGGAGGCCGCCGTTGCCGCCGAAGCCGCCGCCTGCCGGAACCGCGCCGCATCCGGGATCACATGATCGGACGGAGCCACCAGCATCAGCGCGCCGGGCTCTCGCGCCTCCAGCGCGAGGGCGGCTGCAAGAATGGCCGGCGCCGTGTTGCGCGCGCTGGGTTCGATCAGGATCGCCGCCGGGTCCACCCCGGCTTCGGCAAGCTGCTCGGTCACGATGAAGCGGAAGTCCGATCCGGTGACCACGATGGGCCCGGCAAACCCTGTGCCGGTCAATCGGCGGGCCGAGGCCTGAAACAGGGTCTCGGCCCCCAGAAGCCGGGCGAATTGCTTGGGATAGCTTTTCCGGCTGAGCGGCCAAAGCCGGGTGCCAGAGCCGCCGCACAAAAGCACGGGATGGATCAGCGGGGCAGCGGGGCTCTTGTCATCCAAAGCAGTCTTCACGGGGCCAAACCTTGCATCTCGTCTTCAGGCAAAGGGTGTTGCACGAGCTTTGCGTCCATGCCAAGCCTAACCTTCCCTCTTGAAAAGCAAAGTCCCGCTGATGATCCCCAAGCCCGGCTCCGACGATTTCGAAGGAAGATTCCGCAACATCATCGCCGATCCCTTGAACCTCCTGATCCGGCGACACCCGCTGGCCGGGATGGTCGAGGAGGGCAAAGTGGTTCTGCACAACGGCAACCGTGTTCCGGTGGACGGGCCGCTGGCGTATTACGAGGATTTCAGCCGCATCTTCGTCTTGAACCGGGGCGTGCACGAGCCGTTGGAGGAGTTCTGCTTTCAGTCGGTTCTGGCGCGGATGCCCGAGCGGCCCGTCATGGTGGAACTGGGCGCCTATTGGGCGCATTACTCGATGTGGATGGCGCAAGTCCGCCCGCAAGCCCGGCTTTTCATGGTCGAGCCCGATGCAGATAACATCGCAGCGGGCCGGGCCAATTTCGCGGCGAACGGGTATCAGGGCACGTTCCGGCAGGAACTGGTCGGCCCCGAGGCCTTTGGCATCGACCGCTTCATGACCGAAGTGGGTCTGACCCATCTTGACGTGCTGCATGCCGACATACAGGGCGCCGAGGGCCCGATGCTGGTCGATGCGGCCAGGGCGCTGGCGGCGAGGGCGATCGACTGGCTGGTGATTTCGACCCATTGGCGCAAGGTGCACCAGATTTGCGAGGACCTGTTGACGGCGGCGGGATACCGGATCGAGGTGTCGTCGGATTTCGTGACCCATACCACCAGTCATGACGGGTTCATCCTTGCGTCCTCCCCCGCCGTGGCGCCGATCTTCTTGGGCCTTCCCAAGCCTCTTGGCCGCGAGGATCTGGCGACGGCAGACCCGGGGCGACTGGTCGCAATGCTGCAAGCGCTGCTGCCCGCCGTGCCGGCGGCTTAAGCGCTATTGCCGCAACTCCCCGGGCTTTTGCGCCAGAAACCACGCATAGGTCTGCTCCAGCCCCTGCCGAAGCGGCGTCTTCGCCCGCCAGCCCATCGCCGCCAGACGCGAGACATCCAGCAGCTTGCGCGGCGCGCCGTCGGGCTTGCCCGGGTCCAGCGCAATCAGGCTCCGAAAGCCGACCACGGCTGCCATCATCTGCGCCGCTTCAAGGATCGAGACATCGGTGCCGGTGCCGACATTGATGTGGCTGAGCATGGGGGCGGTGTTGGCATCATAGGCGGCTTTCGGCAGGTCCAGCACGAACAGGCTCGCCTCGGCCATGTCATCCACATGCAGGAATTCCCGGCGGGGCTGACCGCTGCCCCAGATCACCACTTCGGCCGCGCCAGCCAGCTTCGCCTCGTGAAAGCGCCGCATCAGGGCGGGCAGGACATGGGCGTTGGCCGCGTGGAAATTGTCGCCGGGGCCGTAAAGGTTGGTCGGCATGACGGACCGGTAATCCGTGCCATGCTGGCGGTTGTAGCTTTCGCACAGTTTGATCCCGGCGATCTTGGCGACGGCATAGGGCTCGTTGGTGGGTTCCAGCACATCGGTCAGCAGGGCATCCTCGCGCATCGGCTGGGCGGCCTCGCGCGGGTAGATGCAGGACGAGCCGAGTTGCAGCAGGCGGCGCACCCCGGCGGCAAAGGACTGATGGATCACATTGCATTCGATCATCAGATTTTCGTAAATGAAATCCGCCGGATAGGTGTTGTTGGCCCCGATCCCGCCGACCTTGGCCGCTGCAAGGATCACCACATCGGGGCGCGTGCCCTGCATGAACGTCCGGACAGCTTCCTGATCCGTCAGGTCCAGATCGGCATGGCTGCGGGTCACCAGTTCGACATCGGCGCGGGCGCCCAACTGCCGCAGGATCGCCGCCCCGACCATACCGCGATGCCCGGCCAGAAAGACCTTCACCGCCCTTCCCCCTGCAGGGCCACGTCATGGCCATGCGCCCGCAGCAGCGCCAGCCGCCTCGCCGCAGCCAAATCATGCGCAATCATTTCGGCACACATTTCACGGGCCGCAATTTGCGGCTGCCACCCAAGCAAGGTCCGCGCCTTGGATGCATCGCCCAAGAGCGAGTCCACCTCTGCCGGGCGGAAGTAGCGCGGATCGATCCGCAGGATCACGTCGCCCGGCCTTACCGCCGGGGCCTTGTCCCCGGTCACGGAAACCACGGTGGCATGTTCGTCCAGCCCGTCACCGTCAAAGCGCAGGGTGATCCCCAGATCTTCGGCCGCCCAGCGGATGAAGGTGCGCACCTGATGCTGCTCGCCGGAGGCGATGACGAAATCTTCCGGCGTATCGGCCTGAAGCATCAGCCACTGGGCGCGGACATAGTCCTTGGCATGGCCCCAGTCGCGCTTGGCGCTGATGTTGCCCATGTAAAGACAGGTCTCGAGTCCTTGCGCGATATTGGCCAGACCCCGGGTGATCTTGCGGGTCACGAACGTCTCGCCGCGTCTGGGGCTTTCGTGGTTGAACAGGATGCCGTTGCAGGCAAAGAGGCCGTAAGCCTCGCGGTAGTTCACCGTCGTCCAATAGGCGAACATCTTGGCCACGGCATAGGGGCTGCGGGGATGGAAAGGCGTGGTTTCGGTTTGCGGGGTTTCGCGCACCAGCCCGTAAAGTTCGGAGGTGGAGGCCTGATAGAACCGCGTCTTGGCGGTCAGGCCAAGGAAGCGGATCGCCTCGAGCAGACGCAGCGTGCCAAGCGCATCCACATCGGCGGTATATTCCGGGGCTTCAAAGCTGACCGCGACATGGCTTTGCGCGCCAAGGTTGTAGACCTCGTCCGGCTGCACTTCGGCCAGGATGCGCGTCAGGTTCGAGGCATCGGCCAGATCGCCATAATGCAGCCGGAACCGCGCATTGCCGATATGCGGGTCCTGATAGATGTGATCGACGCGCTGCGTGTTGAACGAGGAGGCACGGCGCTTGATCCCATGCACCTCATAGCCCTGTTCCAGCAGAAGCTCGGCGAGGTAGGAACCATCCTGCCCGGTAACGCCGGTGATCAGGGCTTTCTTCATCGTGCCGGTCCGCTGTTCTGGGCGGCATGAACCATCTATTACATCCCCGCATCGTGCCATTTGCGCATGTCAAATCCCTTGGCGAACAAGGTCTTGCGCAATGCGGCCAGAACCTCGGAGCGAATGAAGATCAGGTCGAACTGCGACAGCCGCCAGTCATAGTAACAAAGGTCCACGATATCAAAGAGCCCAAAGCCCGCATCCAGCAGCGGTTGCGAGCGTTGCAGAAAATTGTCCACATGGGCTTCCACCACCACGATATTGGTCTGCTTCAACACCTCGGTGGCACCCTGCAGGACGCGGTCTTCGGCCCCATCCACGTCGATCTTCAAGAGGAACGGACCCTGCAATGCGTGCTCGCTTGCAATCGTGTCGAGCTTGCGCACCGGCGTGATGCGGTCGCGGGCACCCGCCGCCGTCTCGACCAGACGCGCGTGCGTCACCTCTGAGGTTGCCGATACGGTCGAGATGCGCAGCGTCATTTCGCCGTCCGCATCGGCAGCGGCCACCGGCACCAGCAGGGTCTGGATGCCCGCTTTCGCATAGCGTTTGGCCAGGGTGCGGAGGAACTCCTCTACCGGCTCGACCAGCACATGAAGCTTGTCGGGATAGACTTCCATCAATTCAGGGGTGCCATACTGAACCCCGACATCAATGACGGTCCGGGTCGGGATCATCAGCCGGGACAGCGCATCAAGGGCGGGCACTTTCCGCGGCTTGCGCGCATAGGCGGGCTTGGGTGGCACCACCGGGCGCTGATCCCAAAGCGGGTAGTTGAACGCCGCGAAATCGGCGGCATAGACCTGTTCGACAAGGGATTGCGCCAGCGGCGTAAAATAAGTCGCCAGTTTCTCGGCGGCTTTGGTCGCAGGAAAGTTCAGCATTTCTCGGCTCGGAAGCGGTTGGTCGCAGCCCATCAGCGCCAGCAACTTCTCGGAATCGCTGGAAAAGCTTTCAAACCGGCCGATGAAGTCGAATGCGACTGTCGGGTGGCGCAAGAGATCGACCTGTCTCGCCCAATGCTCGTCACCGGTGAAACGCGAGCCACCGTCCCGCAGCCACAGCAGGTACAACTCGAATGACACGGCGGGATAGGCCACAGTGTCCAGCCGGAACCTCCGAAACCGCTCGACATCCTCGGCAACGAATTGAAAGTAGTCGCCTTGGAACGGCTTGCCGATCAGCCCGATGTTGCGCTCGATCTTGTCCAGATAGGCCGAGAGGCTGCGCGAGTAGGGGTCACGGACCATTGCATAGCGCTTGACGGTGGGATCGGCGCAAAGGTCTTGCGCAAACTGGTCATGCCCAAGGTAATGCAAGCCGCTGCGGTCCGGGTCATGCACCACGCGCTGGTCGAGCCAATCCGTCTTGCCCTCCATGTAGCACAGCACCGACTTCCAATTGGTGCAGGCGACCTTCGGTACATAGGCGAAGATGAAGCCATGTTCCGGGTTGTGGATGAAGTTGCGATAGGTGCCGGTCATCTGGCCTCGCCGTCCGGCAATGCGGATCTGTCAGGTTGGGCGCACATTCAGAAATCCGTCCCGCTCATCTCGACCACCTGCTCTTTCGGCGCCAGCCGCATAGCAAGCTCCGAGAACGAGCTCCAGGTGCTTCCCAACAGGTGCGGCGCGCGGCCCAGAAGGATCGCATCGGCCAGACCGTAACGCAATTGCTCTGCCGATCTATCGTAGCTTGTCCGTTGCAACCATGCAAGCTGATCACCATATCTCGCCCGGAACACCTCATAAGCTACCGGTAAATCCGCGGCCAGAAACAGTGTTTTCGCCGCGCCCTCGGTTAGCAGCGTATCAATCCGACGTAGGAAGTTCGCGTAGTGGCTTTTCGCCCGCCAAAGCGCGATGGCGGCGTGATCGTCGGGAAGCCAGTTGTCCGGGTGTTCATAGGGCAGATGTTCGTGTTCGGCGCCGCCTTGCATGCGGACATGCACCGCAATGTCGTTTGGGTGGCGCACCGTGCCCACAAGATCGCGCACCGCTGCGACCGGGGCTAGTGCGCGCAGCACGGCATTTTCGGCCAGCCAGCCCGAAACCGGGGCGTTCAGCACAAAGGCCGAACGGGCATAGATGTCGCGGCCCTGCCCCATCTGCACCGGGGCATCCTTCACCGCGCCGGGTTCCGCCGCCATGTAGTTCAGGACCTGCCAGCCCCGCGCACGGGCGTCCTCGAGGAAGCGCTGTTCGATCACCGCGCCGGGATAGTCGAACAGATCGCCAAGCCGGCAGTCGCAATGGTCATCGGGTTGCCAGATGATGACCAGCTCGGCTCCCTCTGCCTCGGCAATAAGCGCTGCCGAGGCGATGGCGCGCAGCCGGTTTCCCAAGCCATGTTGGGCGTCGATGTAAACCCGGCCTCGGGGGCGGTGGACCACAGGGGCAGAGGACCGGACGCGCGCAAGGTCCGCCGTGTCAAGGTCCAGCGCCAGGTCCTGACCCCGCAGAACCTCGCCGGTCAGAAGGGCATCGGTGGTGACGCGCGAGTCTGGCAGGGCGAGTTCGGGGGCAGTCAAAATCGGCAGGGCGGCACGTTCGGGCGAAAGCGCCTGTCCCGGTCGGGCAAGCCTTAGCACGGGGGCCAGGCCCAGGCCCCGCGCCCGCTCTGCCAGTTTGGGCAGAGCTTCGGCCTGATTTTGCGCCAGCGCGTCCCCATCGGCATTGATCACAAGATATCGCCCCGGCCCCTGCCGCACGCTTTCGGGCGACCGCTTGGCCAAGGCGACGTCCACCAGGCCGATATCGGCTTCCGGCCGCGCCAGAACTGCCACCAATGCCGGTCCGGACAGGGACAACACGTCGCGCCCCAGCCGCCAGGACAAAAGCTCACGCAAAGTATGCAGGTTGGCCGCCTCGACCGCGTTGTCCGGCACGGCCGAGGGCACGAAGCTGGCCCGGCGCAACGCAGCGCCGTTCTCGACCACGTCAAAGGGCACCAGACCGGCCCGTTCATCCCAGTCCGGCATCGACGCCGCCAGAAACCGGTTGCGGCGGATCAGAAACTGCACGCCTTTTGCCAGCGTCTCGGACGCCGGCAGGATCGGCGCGGGAAAGGCACGCGCCTCGCCATCCGGCCCGCCCGTCCGCTCGGTATCGGAATGCGGCAGATGGTAAATCGTGCCCGGCGCGACATTGACCCGCCGCAGCCCGGCTATGGCGAGCCTAGTATAAAGGTCTTCGTCATCCCAGCCATAGGTGGTGATGTGTTCGTTGAAACCGCCCACTTTCGCCAGCGCGCCGCGTTCGACATAGAAGAACCCGTTCACATGCGGCTGGTCGGGCGTTGCATCGCGCCAGTTGCCGGCGATCAGCACGCCCGGAGCCAGTCGATTGCGTCGAAAGAACTCTGGCGACAGGGTGATATCCGCGTCGGCCTTCAGGATCGTGTCAAACCGCGCGGTGCGGAACCCGAGGTTGAAGGCATAGGTCAGCACCCAGCGCGGTTCCCCGTCCACGCGCAGGATCCGGATGCGCCGGTCGGCAATGCCCGCCTGTGCGAGCGCCTCTGCGACCGACAGGTCCGAGGACCAATCTACGATCACAATCTCGGCAATCTCGTCCTGCGCGAGCCAGCTTGGCAGGGCGCGCATCAGGTTTTCGTTGCGATTCATCGCACAGGTCACGAGGGATATGCCGGGCAGGCCGCCCGCCTTTATCGGCCCGATCGGCGCCGCCAAGGGCGGGGCGCTTGGCGTGCCAGGCGAGGCCGAGACGGGACCAAGCAACGCCTCGATCTGGGCGAGACTGGTCTGATACAGCGCGCGTTCGTCCTTGGTCCGGCAGGCGGCCGACACCGCTGCCAGACCTGCGCGCAGGGTAGGCGCTGGCCAGCCCAAGGCGATCTTGCTGCGCGCATCGGCATCAAAGTCGCCGCCAAGCGCGGGTTGGGCCAGTTGGATCAGCGCAGAATAGATGTCATACAATCGCAAGGAGGCTGCGCAGCGAAACAGCACAATCTGCGCGCGAATCCGGTCAAGGTCTGCCGCGAGCGCGTCGGTTGCGAATGCCTCCGTCAGGTTTGCGGCGGCGAGGGCATCGTTCAACTCCGCATGAACGACCGGATTTATCAATGAAGTCATTGGCTTTCAGATCAGGACGGGGCGACAGGCTGTTCAGGTTCCACGAGGTCAGTGGCTTTGTCCAGCCACGATCGTGACCGGACATTCGGCGTCTAGAAGTCCGCCCCGCTGTGTTCGGTCTTGCGTCTCGGTCGCGCCAGCCGTCGCGCCATGTCGGAAAAGCTGCTGCCGGTGCTGGCCAGAAACAACGGCGCGCGCGTCAGAAGGATCAGATCGGCCAGCGCATACTGCATTTGCCGGGGCGAGCGGTCATAGAGGTCGCGGTGCAGGAACCGCACGCGATCCCCGAAGCGGTCCGCCAGGGCGTCATAGGTCGAGGCCAGGTCGGCGGCGGCAAAAATGCGGTTGGTGTCCCCCTGCGCCACCAGCGCGTCCAATCTGGCCGTGAACTGTCGCACATGGCTATCCTGCCGCCATTGGGTCAGTTCTGCGTGCCGGTTCTCGGGCCAGTTCGAAGGGGATTCGTGCGGCAAATGGTCAAAACCCGGTCCCGTCGCCATGCGCACATGCAAGGCCAGGTCGAACCGGTCCGGCTGAGAGCGCACCAGATCCAGCACAGGGTCTGACGGGCGCAGGGCGCGCAGAAAGGCTGTTTCGGCACGCGGATCGGCCAAGGGGCTGACCAGCACATAGGCGGAGCGGACGAAGATATCTTCCGGTCCCTCGGTCTGGACAGGCGCGCCAAACTGCGCGCCCGGCTCTATTTCCATGTAGTTGTAAACCCGTGCGGCGCGTTCCCGCAGCAGGTCGCCGGTGTGATCTTCGATCACCGGCACATTCAGGTGCAGAAGATCGCGCGCGCGCGCTTCGCAATGCGCGTCGGTGCGCCAAAGGACCACAAGCTGCCGTCCCGAGGCGTCTGCCAACACCGCAGCCGAAGCCAGCGCCCGCAGACGGTTGCACAGCCCGTGCTGAACATCGATCACCAGAAGCGGCCTGTTCAGTCCAAGGGCCGGGGCGGACAACAGCGGGGATTGAAGCATGCCCAATTATCGCAGCCCCGCCGCCAAGGCTCAAGCCGTGAAGAAGCTAAACTCCATCGCATGGTGGTAGGTTTGCGCAGGATCCAGCCGGGCCGAAGGAAATTGGGGATGGTTTGGGCTGTCGGGGTATTTCTGGGTTTCCAGGGTCAGCCCTGAAAAGCGGCCATAGGTCTGCCCCGCCTTGCCCGGCACCGGCTTTGTCATCATGCCGCAGGTATAGATCTGCACCCCCGGCTCCGTGCTCGAAAGCGTGAAGCCGCGGCCCGAGCCGGGGTGATACAGCCGAACCGCCGGGCTTCCCTGCGGCCCGTTCAGGCACCAGTTGTGGTCAAATCCGTCCTGCATCGCGGCGTCCCGCGCCAGCGCCTTTCGTATCGAAACCGGCGTCAGAAAATCAAAGGCCGTGCCCGCGACGGAGCGGATCTCGCCGGTTGGAATCAAGTCTAGCCGCACCGGGACAAACCTGTCGGCGCAAACGGTCATCTCGTGGTCCAGCACATTGCCGCCACCGGCCAGATTGAAGTAGGCATGGTTGACAATATTGACCACGGTCGTTGCATCGGTCCGGGCGGTCATGACGATGTGGAACCGGGAGTTGGCATCCCACGCAAAGGTGGTGGTCATCCGCAGCGCACCCGGATAGCCCATGTCACCCTGCGGCGAGACCGACGAGAAGCTCACCCTGTCCGGACCGTGAAAGTCCACCGTCCAAAGCATCTTGTCAAAGCCGAGCGCCCCGCCATGCAGATGGTTCACGCCCTCGTTCAGGTCCAGCTGCACCTTCGCGCCGTCCAAGGTGAACCGGCCGCCGGCGATGCGGTTGGCGTATCGGCCGCAGGTGGCGCCAAAATAGGTCGGATAGGCTTGATAGTCGCTGAGCCGGTCATGGCCCAGCACGATATCGGCGCTGTGGCCGTGGCGGTCGGGCGCATCCAGTCCCACCAGCCGGGCGCCAAAAGCGCAAAGCCGCGCCTGTTGGCCACTGGGCGCGGTGATGGCCAGCAGGGGCACCGGCTGACCATCAAGTTGCCCAAAGGCCGGTGTTGTCGTGGTTTCCGACATGGGACGTCCCCTGCGCCTAGACGCCCGGGTCCACCGAAAATTCGGCGGCCGTTGCGATAAGCGCATAAAGCAGCGTCGTGGCCACCGGATCAACCCCCGGAGCGTCCGTGAAAAGCCGGAACGTACTGACCAGCACGCCGCCGCGCCCGACCCGGCGGCTGGCAATCAGCGCCGCGGGCTTGTGCACCCAGCCAACCACAAGGCCGGACGCGACCGGACCTTCAAACTCGGCACTGCGCAGTCCGGTCAGCACATGATGCGGCACGACCCGGTCAAAGGACAAGTCCAGCAGCGGCCCACCCGGCAAGGCCGCGAAGGCGCCTGTCCGGCGGATCCAGCTGAAGCCGGCAATCCAGTCGCCGCGCCACATCGTGCCATGCCGCGCATGCAGTGACATGTTGGGAAGCAGCGAGTCCGGCCCGGCGGGAATTCCGTTGGCTCCATCCTGCCAGGGCAGCATCGGCGGATCGCGGCGCGGCGCATCGCTGCGCAGCGTCGGCCCGCCGGACCCATCGGCGAGCAACAGGTATTTCGCGCCGCCTTGCAGCGCTTTCACGTCTGGCGGTGCCAGAAAATGGGCCAGCACCAAATCCGCCGTTTCCGGCGGCGCCAAGGTCACGCCCAAGGCCGTCAGCCACGGATGCAGCGCCTGCGGCGCGGACACGCTGGGCAAATTTGCGGGATTGGGGCGTTGATAAAGCGCGATTTCAACCTGGTTCTTCGCTACAGTCCGCTCTCCGACATGTGCGGTCAGGCGCAGGGTGAGGACCCGGTTTGGCCCCAGCGCGGGCAGGTCCAACATCAGGCCCTCGGTATCCATCACCGAAAGCGCGGAGGCTGCGGCAACGGCTATGCGTCCGCTTTGGCCCTCGACCTCCCACCGGATTTCTGCCTCGGGCAAGGTTTGCCCGCCGGTCGCCAGCGAAAGACCAACTGAAAGGACGTCCCCCGCCCAGCCGGCATAGCGCGCCAGCTTTGGCACGATGACGACGTCTGCATTGATCGTGGCAAAGGCGGCATGGAAGGACCGCGGGTTGCGGTTCATGTCCAGAAGGCCGTTGCTTTCCCAATGCACGTCGGTGAATTCGGTGATCACATAGCCCTGGATCGGCGCCTGCGCCCGCATGGATTCAATCTGATATTTCAGGTTGGCGAACTGGTAGCCTTGGACGGCCGTAATGAACGCGTCGAAATTGCCAAAGGTCGCGGCAAGTCGAAGGTCGGCAAACCGCTGCTCGATCCCATGCGGATAGGCCGCCCCGTCGCCCCAACTGGCGCCGGTGCCCATCCACCATGGCTCTGCACCATGCAGCCGGACCTCCTTGGGATCAGGCAGACCCCAGACCCCGAATTCTGACACAACCAGCGGTTCATCGCCGCGACGCTGCGCGTCTCCGTGCGGCGAATAGGTCCAGGCGGGACGGCTGGCAAACTCGGCCGTCAGCGCATCCCATTCGGACCGGCGCTCGGGAACGGACCGGTAATAGTGGAAATCGTCGATGTCCGACTTGACGTGGAAATTGACGTTGCAGGGCGAGTTATCGACCACAAGGCGCGACGGGTCCCGCGCCTTCAGCC
>JANLQT010000328.1:0-6038 GCA_031368035.1 Rhodobacterales bacterium
ACGGCGCCGCCCGAAGACGGGCGCGCCAATGCCGCCGTGGCGGCCTTGCTGGCGCGGGCGCTGGGGGTTGCCAAGACGCGCATCGTGCTGGTGCGGGGGGCAACCTCGCGCGACAAGGTGTTCCGGTTGGAATGTTAAGCAAGCCCTGCCGTTTGGGTGGGCGCGGCGCCCTTCTCGCCCGCAAAGGCGAAAGCCCGAGGCCGCCCCCCCCACCGCCTTGCCCAATCACTTTCCTGCAAATATCCTGGGGGGCCGTTCATCCTGCGCCATCGGTCCGAGCCCGATGGACGGCCGGCAAAGCCCCCTTCAGGCCGAGCCAAAGCGCCAACGGCGCGACGCGAGAGAAAAGTCGTGCGAAGCTCCGCTGCTTCACCCCCGGCAACCGCCTCACCGGTCAGGCCTTTTGCGCTTCGATCCGGTAGCTGCCTTCGGGCAGGTTCAGCGCCGCCATCAGATCGCGCAGCTGCGCCATCGACAGGATCACGTGCTGGACCTCGTCAGTCAGCGGATCCAGTTGCTCCAGACTGATCAGATCCTCGCCCGCTTCGATGGTGACATCCTCGACGCGTGGCTCTTCACCCTCGTCGATGAGGGTGATGACGGTGGCGTCGAATTCGTGCTCGATGGTGAACATGGGGGCAGACTAGCGGGGCTTGTCGCGGGGTTCAACCGGGGCCGTCCTAAGTTGTGGGCCGGGCGGGATGACCTTAGGTTGGGGCGGATGGAAAGCTTGGGCGAAATTCTGCGGGACCGGGGGTCGCGCTATGCGGTGGCGGGGGCGGTGGTCACCGATGCGGGTGGGGTCCGCGCCGCACTGGCCGAGCTGAAATCCGTCAAGAAATACGCCAAGGCCACGCATAATTCCTGGGCCGCGATCCTGCAGGGGGGCGAGGCCCTGAAGGACGATGACGGCGAGGCCGGGGCGGCGGCGATCATCCTGAAGATGCTGGAGCGCGAAGGTCTTCGCGGCCATCTGGTGGTGGTGACGCGCTGGTATGGCGGCACGCCTCTGGGCGGCGACCGGTTCGGTCATGTCGTCACCTGCGTGCGCGCCTGGCTGGATCATCTGCGCGGCAGCTAGTGCCCTGTGGATGGACGGACGCCTGCGAACTCGCCAGACTGGTCTGGCACATTGGAGGGGGGGGATCGCATGGGCCTCTTGGCGTCGGAACTGAAGCGGTTTGGCAATACGCTCCGCTGGAGTTGGGAAGGCTGGTGCGCCGCCTGGGCCACGGAAAAGTCGCTGCGGCAATGGACCTTGGCCAATCTCGTCTCGGTGGCGCTGGCGTTTACCTTGCCGCTTTCGGGGGCCGAACGGGCGCTGATCCTGGCGCTGGGGCTGCTGGTGCTGATGGCCGAACTGCTCAACACCGCCATCGAGGAGCTGGTGGACACGGTCTTTCCCGGCCTTGATCCGCGCGCCAAGAAGGCCAAGGATTGCGGATCGGCCGCCGTGGCGCTGGCGGCGCTGGCGGGCGGGGTGGCCTGGGCGGTGGTGCTGGTCAGTTGAAAGCGGACAGGTCCACCGGCACCGGGGAATAGGCCATACCGGCCGGATCGGTCAGCAGGGGGCAGGCCGGGATTTTGGACTGCAGGTAAACAATCGGGTCCTGCATATGCAGGGGCCAGGGACCGCAGCCTGCCCAAGGGCGGCCCTCCGCCTCGCAAGAAGCGGCAAGCAGCACGATCTGCCGCAGCGCGGAGCATATCAGCTCTGCATCCTGCCGGGCCAGCACTTCTGGCGAAAGCTCGGGAGGTTCGGCCAGATCAATCATTTCTCCATGTTCGATCAGGGCGTAAATCTTGCCGCTGACCGCCCGCCCCAGGACCCAGGGCTGCGCCATACCGAAAGCGATGGCATTGGCGAAATAGGGCTCTGCCGCGGTGAAACGGGCGACGCGGTCCTCGGGCGGCAGCGCGCGGGTTCCAAAGCGCTCGACATCCTCGCCCAGTGCCACCCAGGTTTCGGGGTCGTCGGGAAAAGCGGCCAGGACCCGCGCGAGGCGGGATTCGATGTCGAAGGCCGGATAGGGGATTGGGGGCATTCCGGCCAGGCCGCTCGCCTGGTCAAGCAGCGCCGTACGATAGCGGCCCAACGCCTCTGGACTGAGCGGGGCATTCCCGGCAGCAATGCGGGCCGTTTCCACCAGCCGCTCGCGCGCCAGCCTTTACCTTTGTGAGGACAGCTTTTCGATCTGCCGGCGTCCCGAACCCCCGCAGGACTTCCTTGACGCGGGCATAATCGAGCACGTCAGCCGTGTCGGTCTGGAGCGCGGTCCGCGCAGAATCGAGCCGAGGACCGTCCCGATACTCGGTGTAATACGCCGCATCGATAGCGCAGGTTGGCGCGTCATAGCCGAGAACGCCTGGAACGAGGGGGGCATAGCGGTCGCACAGCAGATCGACTTGTAGCTGGGTGCCGCCCCATTGCGGCGCGAACTTGAGCATACCACGCATCAGGCTCAACCGGTTTGGCTGCGTTGACATGACCGTTTCGAGCACCAGCGCGACTTCGGCCTCATTGCCTACGGTCTGGTCGAGGCGCAGAATACCGTCCGATGCTGGAAGAAGATCGGGCCTTGCGTCGAAGGCGGCCCGCATCAGGCTTATCGCTTCGAGGTGCAGCCTTGCCATCTGCGCCAACCGGTCTGGCCAGGTCTGGCGTGGCGGAGACCCACCGCGCCACGCCCAACCTTGGCGGAACAGTTGCCAGCCGCGCGCCATCTGGGCAAAGGGATCGTCCGGCGCATCGGTCAGCCAATTGGCAGTGAAGGCGTCGACCGCCGGGTGCAACTCCTGGAACACTGCGAACAGGGCCCGGGCCAGGTTGCGATCCGCGCCCGGACGCGCATCAAGATCCAGCGCCTCCTGCAGCATCGCCGCCACCGAGACCCGGTCGCCCTGATGCACCAAAGCGCGGAACGTGTCCGGCGTCATCGCTTCGCCCCGCACCCGGATCGGGGCGGGCAGACACTGCGGCTGGAACGGCCCCCTCTGACCTGCGACGGGAAAGGCCGGAACGCCCTGCCCGCAGTCCACAACGGGCTTGGACAGACCAGCCAGCGGGCTTTGAGGCAAGGCGTCAGCGACGGCGGTAGTGCCGAACACCAGCAGCGCAAGTGCAAGGATCTGACGCAATGGGACCTTCAGGTCGGGATTGGTGCAATTTGCCGGGACAATCGGGCAGGACGGCGGCCAGTTCTGGGCGTTTTCCGCGCGATGCAGGTCAGGGGGCGGGGCTGGTGGCGAAGGCGGACAGGTCCACCGGCACCGGGGAATAGGCCATGCCGGACGGGTCGGTCAGCAGGGGGCAGGCCGATCGCTTGGATTGCAGATAGGCCAGCACCTTGGGGTCGCGCAGCGGCCAGGGGCCGAATTGCTGCCATGCGGTGCCTTCGTTTCGGCAGGCTGCCGCAAGCAGCACCACTTGCCGCAGCATCGGGCAGATCAGCACGGCGTCCCGCCGACTGGCCCCGGCTGCGGAAAGGCCGGGCGGATCGGCCAGATGCATCAGGTCAGCATGGCCGATCAGGGCGTAGACCTTTCCGCTGACCGCCTCGCTCAGATAGTAGGCTTGGCCCATGCCAAAGGCGATGGCATTGGCGTAGGAAGGCTCCGCCGCCTCGAAGAACGACAGCGTGTCCCGGTCTGTCATGTCCTTGGTGCCGAAGCCGGCGATGTCGGACGCGAGCGCGGCCCAGGTGCCCGGATCGTCGGGAAACGCCGCCAGAACCCGCGCGAGCCGGGCTTCCATGTCAAAGGCCGGATAAGGCTGCGGCGTCAGGCCGGCCTGTCCGGCGTCCAGATCGAGCAGCGCGAAGCGGTATTGGCTGACCGCCTCGGGGCTGAGCGGCGCATTGTCCGCGGCAACGCGGGTTAGGCCGACCTGCCGCAACCGGGCCTTCTTCTCTTCGGCCTGATCGGAAAGCGGGGCGGGGCCGCCTTCCAGTTGCACCAGCGCCCTGTCAAACAGCGCGCGTTCCTCGGCGGTCAGGTCACGCTCGAAATCCTGGATGTGGCGCAATTTGTCGGCGGTCTCTTTGGGGTTCGGCAGATCACCCTTCCACTCTGCCGCGCGCTGTTCAGCGACCAGCCCATCCCAGACGATGGACTCTTGCACGGTCAGATCGCGCTGCGCCTTCACGCGCTTCAGGACGGCAAACCGCGCCCCGCGCGTGCCGAAGCCTGCCAGCACGTCGATCAGCCGGGCGTAATTCAGCACATCGACATCCGTCCGCCCCAGCGCCGCCCGCGCCGCGTCACGGCGCGGTCCATCCCAGTATTGCGCGAAATAGGCCGCATCGATCGCGCAGATGGCTGCGTCATAAAGCCCAGCGCCCTGCACCTTTCCGGCATAGCGCGCGCACAGCAGATCAACCTGGGTTTGCGCGCCGCCCCATTGCGGAGCAAGTTTCATCATGCCCCACATCAGGCTGACGCGGTTGGGGCGGGTCGCCATGACCTGTTCCAGCACCAGTGGAATGTCCCGGGCACTTCCGACCGTCTGATCCAGCCGCAAGATCCCGTCCGAGGCGGGCAGAAGGTCAGGCCGGGCGGTAAAGGCCTGACGCATCAGCGAGATGGCCTGATCGTGCAGGCGTGCCATCCGGTCCAATCGCTCTGGCCATGTCCGGTCCGCCGTGGTCTCGCCGCGCCAGGCCCAGCCTTGGGCATAAAGCTGCCAGCCCCGCGCTGTTTGCGCCAAGGGATCATCCGGCGCCTCGGCCAGCCAGCCTTGGGTGAAGGCGTCAACCGCCGGGTGCAGGTCCGTGAACACCGCGAAAAGGTCGCGCTCGCGCCAGGGGTTCTCGCCGGGCCGCGCATCTTCGGCAAGCGCGGCGGTCAGCATGGCCGCCACGCCCGCCCGGTCACCGGAATGGACGCGCGCGCGCAGGGCGCCCGGTGACAGGTCGGGCGTGCCCGCGGACAGCGCCGGGTCGGACTCTGGCGCTTGGCGCAGGGTTTGCGCCCCGGCGGCGGAGGCGATCAGAAGCAGCAGCAGGGCAAGAAGGCGCGTGGGGCGGCGCATGAAAACGAAACACTCTCCGGCAGGGGCTGCCGGAGAGTGCGGGGCGATTTTGGCGATTTTGGGACCCGGCCGCAGGGACACGGCCGCAGGGACCGGATCAGGCGGGATCAGCGCGCGTGGCGGAAGACGTTGACCGCGAAAGCGAACAGGCCCAGAAGTACAGCCAGTTCCGCAATGGGAGCCACCGGGAACATCGCGCTTTCCGCGATATTGCCGGTCAGAAGCAGTGTCAGCATCACCAGCAGGACCAGCGCGCCGATCTGGTGCAGCCAGAAATGCGCCCGAGCCAGGGCCGAACCGCCCGCCGCCGGGAACAGGTGATAGGTGATACCGAAGACCATCGGCAGCACGAAGCCCAGAAGGTTGATATGGGCATGCACCGGTACGAGCGTACGGTCGTTCGACCCGCCCATATACATTCCGATGCCGACCCCGATAATGATGTAGAGTGACGCGATGACCATGAAATTGCGCGACGTTGACATGTTCCCTCCGCTGGCGGTGCGTTGCCGCCTGTTGTTTTCCGCAACATGAACCATACATCGCTCCTGCATTTTTTCCAGAGACTTTTCGGATGCACTTGCGTTGCGCATCGATTCGCCAAGGCGCAGCAGCTTGGGATGTGCGTGACCGCTGGCGGGTGATGCGGCGCTGATCGGGGATCCGCGCTTCAGGCCCGAACGACGCGACCCCACAGGTCATATTCGCCGGCCTCGTCCACCTCTACCGTGACGATATCGCCCGGGGCGAGGCCCTCGAAACCCTCGTCGATGAACAGGTTCCCGTCGATTTCCGGCGCGTCGGCCTTGGTGCGGCAGGTCGCGCCGTCTGCGTCCACCTCGTCCACGATCACGTCAAGCCGCTGGCCGATCTTCGCCGCCAGCTTGGCTTCCGAGATGGTTTGGGCCTTTGCCATGAACCGCTCGTAGCGGTCCTGCTTCACCTCGGGCGCGACGTGGTCCGGCAGGGCGTTGGACCGCGCCCCGGCGACGTTTTCGTATTGGAAGCA
>JANLQT010000311.1:0-3344 GCA_031368035.1 Rhodobacterales bacterium
CCGGAACTGGAACGCTGGATCCTGCACCGCCTTGCCGAACTCGATACCGAAGTGCGCGAAGGCTACGCGCGCTACGACTTCCAGGGCGTGTTCCAGAAGCTGTTCACCTTCGCCACCACGGATCTGTCGGCTTTCTACTTCGACACCCGCAAGGATTCGCTGTACTGCGACGCACCCGCGTCCCTGACCCGCCGCGCTTGCCGCACGGTGATGGACGCGGTGTTCCACCGCCTGTCCACCTGGCTCGCCCCGATTCTGGTGTTCACGATGGAGGAGGTCTGGCTGTGCCGCTTCCCGGGCGAGGACCAGTCCATCCACCTCCAGGACATCCCCGAAACCCCGAGCCAATGGCGCGACGACGCCCTCGCCGCCAAGTGGGAGGGCATCCGCACCGCCCGCCGCGTGGTCACCGGCGCGCTGGAAGTGCAGCGCACGGCCAAGGTGATCGGCGCCAGCCTTGAAGCGGCGCCAGTGGTGCATGTCGCCGACACCGCCATCCTTGCCGCGCTGAAATCGGTGGAGTTTGCCGATCTCTGCATCACATCGGGCCTGTCGCTGACCCCGGACGCCGAGCCGGAAGAAGCCTTCCGCCTGCCCGAAGTGCCCGGTGTGGGCGTGGTGTTCGAACTGGCCGAGGGGCAGAAATGCCAGCGCTGCTGGCGCGTTCTGCCGGATGTGGGCAGCCACAAGCACCCTGGAACCTGCGCGCGGTGCGACGCGGTCTTGGGGTGAGCGCGATGGGTGAATCACCCATCCTACGGGTTGTGTAGGATGGGTGATTCACTCATCTTCACGCCATGACCCCTGCCACAATGCAAACCCCCTTCGGCCCCGTCTCGTTGCGGGAACAAGACGGCCAGATCGCTGCCCTTGACTGGCGCGCCGACGCTGCCGAACCCACGCCCCTGATCACCGAAGCCTTGCGCCAACTCGCCGCCTATTTCGACCACAGTCTGACCCGGTTCAACCTGCCCATCGCCTTCGCTTCCGGCCTGACCGGAGACGTCCAGCGCCAGATGGTCGCAATCCCCATGGGCGAGACGCGCACCTATGGCCAGATCGCCAAACTTACCGGCGTGTCTGCACAGGCGGTCGGGCAAGCCTGCGGCGCCAATCCGCTGCCGATCATCGTGCCCTGCCGCCGGATCCTGGGGGCAACCACGCTGGGCGGATTTTCCGCGCCGGGCGGGGTGGAAAGCAAGGTCTGGCTGCTGCGCCATGAAGGCGCGGCGGCGCTTCTGCTCTGACCCACGATTTTTCTGCGAAAAATCAGGCCCAAGGGGCGGATTTTTCGCAGAAAAATCGTAGCCCTCGCCGCGCGCCGATTGTAACGGTTTCATGACAGGAGCCAGCGCAAGGGATGGGCATGAGTGTTTCGGTGATGCTGGCCGTCCTTGGTTCAGCCCTTCTGCATGCGCTGTGGAATTCGCTGATGAAAGTCGGCACCTCGCGGTTGCAGGCGATGGTGACGCTGTCCTTGGGCGAGGTCCTGATCGGCCTGCCTGTGGCCTTGATCTGGGGCGCGGGGTTCAACACGGCGGCGGTGCCCTGGGTGCTCGCCTCGGGCGTCACGCATTTCTTCTACAAATTCTTCCTCGCCTCGGCCTATGAACATGGCGACCTCAGCCGGGTCTATCCCATCGCAAGGGGCGCAGCGCCCCTGATGGTGGGACTGGTGTCAGCGGCCTTCCTCAGCGATGTGATTTCCCCGCCCGAGTATGCCGGCATCGCCGTCCTTGGGGCAGGCATCCTTTTGATGGCCCAAGGCGTGTTCCGGGGCGCAGAGAACCGGCGGTTGCTGCCCTTCGCGCTGGGATCGGCCTGCGCCACGGCGGCTTATACACTGATCGACGGCACCGGGGCGCGGATATCGGGCAATGCGGTCGCCTATGTGGCCTGGGTCTTTGTCGCCGATGGTCTGGGGTTTGCCACCATCATGCTGCTGTGGAAGGGCCGGGGGTTGTTGCCGCAGGACCGCCCGATGCTGGGGCGCGGGGGGCTGGCGGCGGCGGCCTCGTTCGGGGCTTATGCCGTGTCGGTCTGGGCGATGACCGTGGCGCCGATTGCGTTGGTCGCGGCCTTGCGCGAAACCTCGATCCTGTTCGCGGTGCTGATCGGCTGGATGATGTTCGGCGAGAAGATGACCCCCGGCAAGGGACTGGCGGCACTGGTGATCGTTTCGGGCGTCATGCTGACGCGGCTGGCATAAGGGCTTCAGTCGATACGGCCGGTGTCCGCAAGCGGGCTTTGCGGGAACAGTTGCTGCGCGATGCCGGCGAAGATCAGATACAGCGACGACAGGATCAGCCCGGTCTGCACCACCGCGCCTGCATGGAAATTGCTGAAAGCGGCGATGCCCGCACAGATCAGCCACAGGATCGCGGCGCCAAGGTTCACCTCGGCCCACCGCTTGGTGCGGGTCGGGTGAATGAATTTCAGGTTCAGGAACATGGCGCCGGTCAATGCGATGACCGTCGCCAGAGTGACGTAATAGTTGGGCTCAGTCGCGAACAGCACCAGAACCACCATGTTCCAGCAGGCCGGAAAGCCCGAAAAGCTTTTGTCCTTGGTCTTCATCCGCGTATCAGAGAAATAGACGACCGAGCCATAGACGATGACGATGATGGCGATATATCCCGTCCAGCCCGGCAGCAGCCCGGATTTGAACAAGGCATAGGCCGGGATGAACACGTAGGTCAGATAATCCACGATCAGGTCCATCAGGACCCCGTCATACAGCGGCCAGTTCGTGGTCACGTCATAGCGCCGCGCCAGCGGCCCGTCGATGCCGTCCACCACCAGTGCGAACAGCAGCCACAGGAACATCAGGCTCCAGTTGCCATCCACTGCCGCCAGCATCGCCAGCATCGACAGGATCGATCCGGTGGCGGTCAACAGGTGAACGGACAGGGCTTTGAAGCGGATGTTCATGTCAGGTTTGATGCCCGAAAGCCCCCATTGGTGCAAGTCTTGGTGGCACCGTCCTCAGGCGCGCGGATGCGACTTGGCATAGACCTCCATCAACCGGGCGCTGTCGACGGCGGTATAGGCCTCGGTGGTGGACAGGCTGGCGTGGCCAAGCAGTTCCTGAATGGCGCGCAGATCGCCGCCCGCCGCCAGAAGATGGGTGGCGAAGGAATGGCGCAAGGCATGGGGCGTGGCCGTGGCGGGCAGGCCAAGACGGTTCCGCGCCTGCTCCATCGCGGCGGCAATCAGCCTTGGGTTCAAGGCGCCGCCGCGCGTTCCCCGGAACAAGGGCGCCTCCCGGGTCAGATCATGCGGGCACAGGCGCGCATAGTCGGCAACCGCGTCGCGCGCGGCGGGCAAGACCGGCACCAGCCGGG
>JANLQT010000380.1:0-2317 GCA_031368035.1 Rhodobacterales bacterium
TGATTGTGGCAGGGCAGGCAGAAGCCTTGTTCGTCCCCAATCATCTTCTCCAAATACCCCACGGGGGTTTGGGGGTGTGAAACCCCCAACTTCCTTCTGCACAAAAAGCCGTGGCGAAGCCTCCGCTGCTTCACCGGTGGCAGATCGGGTGGGCCGGGGTCACGGCAGGACCAGCGCCTCTGTCAGGGCATAAAGTGCCTCTGCGCCGGCTTCGGCCTGGGCGAGCAGGCCCGGGATTTCCGGCAGAAGCCGGGTCAGCGCCAGCCGGGCCAGCGGGGCGCGGCCAGCGTCGGCTTCGGCGGCCAGCGCGTGGTAATGGGTGCCCAAAAGCCGCGCATAGGCGGCCAGGCACGGCACCGCCCCGGCAAAACGGTCGCCCATCGGCGCGGCAAGCAGCCGGGCGGTGGTGGTGCGCACGGCGCCGGCGGCGGCGATCAAGGCGGCGCTGGTGGCATCGCCGCGGGCGCGGGCCATGTCCTCGACTTCGTCCAGCAGGGCATGGGCGGCGGTGCCGCCGTCCATGAACTTGCGGCCGACCAGATCCATGGCCTGAATGCCGTTGGTACCTTCGTAGATCTGCGTCACCCGCACATCGCGGGCAAATTGCGCGGCACCCGTCGCCTCGATGAAGCCGGAACCGCCATGCACCTGAATGCCCAGATGCGCGACCGCATGGCCGGTGTCGGTGCCGTAAGCCTTGGCGATGGGCGTCAGGAAGGCGGCCCGCGCCTCCCACTCCGCCTCGCCGGAGGCGCGGGCGCGGTCGATGGCGGCGGCGCAAGCGAGGCCAATCGCCCGGGCCGCGAAGGTCTGCACCCGCATTTCCGCCAGCATCCGGCGGACATCGGCATGGCCGAGGATCGTGGCGGAACCGTCCGGCGTCTTGCCCTGCCTGCGCCCGCTGGCATAGGTCCAGGCCGCTTGTGTCGCCGCCTCGGCCACGGCGACGCCCTGCATCCCCACCCCAAGCCGCGCGTTGTTCATCATCGTGAACATGGCGGCCATGCCCTTGTGCGCCTCGCCCACCAGCCAGCCGATGGCGCCTTCGTACAGCATCTCGGCGGTGGGCGAGCCATGCAGGCCCAGCTTCTCCTCCAGCCGCGCCACGCGCAGCGCATTGCGGGCGCCGGGGTTGCCATCCGCGTCCGGCAGGAACTTCGGCACCAGGAACAGGGAAATGCCCCGCGTGCCCTCGCCGCCGCCCGGCAGGCGGGCCAGCACCAGATGGCAGACATTGGCAGAAAAGTCGTTGTCGCCCCAGGTGATGTAGATCTTCTGCCCGGTGATGGCATAGGTGCCATCGCCCATGGGTTCAGCCTTGGTCGTCAGCGCCCCCACGTCCGAACCTGCCTGCGGTTCGGTCAGGTTCATCGTGCCGCACCACTCGCCCGAGATCAGCTTGGGCAGATACAGCGCCTGCAGCGCCGGCGAGGCGTGGTGTTCCAGCGCCTCGATCTGGCCCTGGCTCATCAACGGGTTCAGTTGCAGGGACAGGCAGGCGGACCCGATCATCTCGTTCACCGCCGTCGCCACCAGCATCGGCAGCCCCATGCCGCCATGCAGGGGCGAGGCGGCCATGCCGATCCAACCGCCCTCCGCAATGGCGCGGTAGCCCGCCGCGAAGCCGGGCGGGGTGATGACCTGACCGTTTTCCAGCCGGGCGGGCTGGGTATCGCCGACGCGGTTCAACGGGGCCAGGGTTTCGGCCAGCCGGCCCGCCTCGGTCAGTACCGCATCCACCAGTTCGGGGGTCGCATCGCCAAAGCGGGCACTGGCGGACAGGGCGTCCAGCCCCAGGACCCGGTTCAGCAGGCGGTAGTCGGCAAGGGGCGCGCGGTAAGGCATGGCTTGTTCCAGATCAGGGCTTGGGATAAGGCGCGGGCTTGGTCAAACTGGCCAAGGTCAGAGTGGCCCCCGGGGCCCTGGCAAGCAAGGTCTACGCGGCGTAAGATGGTGACGACGCTTTCCCTTTCCCCAGATTCTGCAGGCTTGGGCCGCGCAGCGGACCTGCTGCGGCAGGGCCAGCTTGTCGCCTTCCCGACCGAGACGGTGTACGGGCTTGGCGGCGATGCGCGGTCCGATCTGGCCGTCGCGCGGATCTTTGACGCCAAAGGGCGGCCACGGTTCAACCCGTTGATCGTGCATGTACCGGACGTGGCGGCGGCGCACGTATTTGCGGTGTTTGACGACCGCGCCGAGGCGGTGGCGGCGGCGTTCTGGCCCGGCCCATTGACCCTGGTGCTGCCGATCCGGGTGAACGCGGGCCTGTCGGACCTTGTGACGGCGGACCTGCCCTCGGTGGCCATTCGCGTGCCGG
>JANLQT010000425.1:0-1694 GCA_031368035.1 Rhodobacterales bacterium
CGCTCTGGCCTGAAGGACATCGCCATCGACACCCTGACCGTGAAGGCCGGCGAAGTCGTCGGCATCGCCGGCATTTCCGGCAATGGCCAGATGGAACTGATGGAGGTTCTGACCGGCCAGCGCCCCGCCATCTCGGGCACCGTCAGCGTCGAAGGCAAACCCTACCGCGCCACCCGCGCCGAAGCCCAGAACCTCGCCGTCCGCTACCTCCCCGAGGAACCCCTCCGCAACGCCTGCGCCGCCCGGATGAGCGTCGCCGAAAACATCGCGTTCCGCAGCTTCGACCACGGCCCCAAAGGCCCGCGCTTCTGGCTCGACCGCAAGGCCATCCGCACCAAAGGCGAGGCCCTCATCGCCGCCTTCAAGGTCAAGACCACCTCCGAGGGCAGCCCGATCTCCGCCCTGTCCGGCGGCAACGTTCAGCGCGCCGTCCTTGCCCGCGAACTCACCGGAGAGGTCCGCCTTCTCATCATCGCCAACCCCTGCTTCGGCCTCGACTTCGCCGCCGTCGCCGAGATTCGCGCCCGGATCATGGCCGCCCGCAACCGCGGCGCGGCGGTGCTGCTGATGAGCGAGGACCTCGACGAGGTGATGGAGCTTTCCGACCGCATCCTGGTGATGTCCGAAGGCCGCATCGCTTACGAAACCCCCGCCATCACGGCGGATATCGCCACCATCGGCCACCACATGGGGGCCATGCCTGATGGCGACGATCACCACGGCCCAACCGTTCCCCTTCCAGTTCGACCCCGCCACCACCGCGCTGATCGTCATCGACATGCAGCGCGATTTCATCGAACCCGGCGGCTTCGGCGCCGCGCTCGGCAACGACGTCTCGCTCCTCGCCGCGATCATCCCCACCACCGCCCGCCTGATCGCAGGCTTCCGCGCCGCCCAGCTGCCGGTGATCCACACCCGGGAATGCCACCGCCCCGACCTGTCTGACCTGCCCGAGGCCAAGCGCCTGCGCGGCAAGCCCAGCCTCCGTATCGGCGATCCCGGCCCGATGGGCCGCATCCTGATCGCGGGCGAACCCGGCGCTGACATCATCCCCGCCCTCGCCCCGCTGCCCGGCGAGACAGTGATCGACAAGCCCGGCAAGGGCGCCTTCTACGCGACGGACCTGTCGGCAGTCCTCGCCGACTTCGGCACCAGAACCCTCGTCTTCGCCGGTGTCACCACCGAGGTCTGCGTGCAAACCACCATGCGCGAAGCCAATGACCGCGGCTTCGAATGCCTCCTCGCCGAGGACGCCACCGAAAGCTATTTCCCCGCCTTCAAGGCCGCGACCCTCGCGATGATCCGCGCCCAGGGCGCCATCGTCGGCTGGACCGCCACCACCGATCAGATCGTCGGGGCGCTGCATGTCTGAACCCTTCAGCCTGCTCAATTTCCTGCCGGAAAGCTGGCGCGACATGACCTTCCAACCCTTCCGCGAAGGCGTTGAAATCGCGCCCATCCTCACCGGTGAGCCCGTCATCGCGCTCCTCCGCTACGCCCCCGGCTCCGGCGTCCCGCTGCACCGCCATCGCGGGCTCGAGACGATCCTCGTCCTCGAAGGCATCCAAAGCGACGAGCGCGGCAACTATCCCGCAGGCTCGCTGATGCTGAACCCCGAGGGATCGTCGCACCGGGTCTGGAGCGATCCTGGCTGCGTCGTGCTGATCCAGTGGAACAAAGCGGTCGAGTTCCTC
>JANLQT010000429.1:0-8422 GCA_031368035.1 Rhodobacterales bacterium
GCGGCGGCTGGATTCCAGCTATGCCGACCCGCTGGAACTGGACCCGGCTTCGTCGATCGGCACGTCCGGGCTGGTGTCGGCGCTGCGGGCGCAGGGGGTGACACTGGTCAACGCGCTGGGCTCGGGCGTCTTGGAGACGCGGGCGCTGATGGCGTTTTTGCCGAAGCTGGCGCCGATCCTGCTGGGCGAGAAGCTGGCGATGCCAAACCTTGCGACCTGGTGGTGCGGCAGCGCCTCGGCGCGCAAGGCGGTCGTGGCCTCGCCGGAGCGGCTGATCTTGGCCTCGGCCTTGTCCACCGGGCTGCCGTTTGACCGGCAGGAGGGCTGGCAGGCGGCGACCGATCTGGCGCCCGAAGCGCTAGCGGCACTGCTGGAGCGGGTGGGCGCGGGGCTGGTGGCGCAAGAGGCGGTGACCTTGTCGACGACGCCGGCGCTGGAGGACGGCAAGCTGGTGCCGCGCCCGATGACGCTGCGGGTGTTTCTGGCGCGCACGCCGGAGGGCTGGAAGGTCATGCCGGGCGGATTTGCCCGTATCGGCGCGCGGCCCGATCCGGCGGCGGTGGCAATGCAACTGGGCGGGTCGGCGGCGGATGTCTGGGTGGTCAGCGAGGGGCCGGTGACGCCGGTCAGCATGGTGCCGCACACGCAGGGCCCCTACCGGAGGGCGGGGCCGGGGTCGCTGCCGTCACGCGCGGCGGACAATCTGTTCTGGCTGGGGCGCTATGTCGAGCGGACCGAGGGCGTCTTGCGACTGTCGCGCGCCTGGAATGTGCGGCTGGCGGAAAGCGGCAAGGCGGCGCGGCCCTTGCTGGAGGCGATGGAGCCTTTGTTGAGCGCGCATGGCGTGAAGCCGGACGAGGCGATTCCGCAGGGGCTGCTGGATATCCTCTCGCATGCCATCGGCAGCGCGGGGCGGGTGCGCGACCGGTTCTCTCCCGATGCGTGGAGCGCCTTGACCGATATCGACAAGACGGCGCGGCGCATGGCGTTGAAGGCGGTGCCGGGGGATGATGCAGCGCGGGCTTTGTCGGCCTTGCTGCGGAAACTGGCGGGGATTTCGGGCCTGGTGCATGAAAACATGTACCGGTTTCTCGGCTGGCGGTTCCTGACCATCGGGCGGCTGCATGAGCGGGCCATGTCGATGTCGGCGATGCTGGCGGAACTGGCGGCGCCGGGCGCGCCGGAGGGGGCGCTGGATCTGGCGATCGAGCTTGGCGATAGCATCCTGACGCATCGGCGGCGGTTTACCGTGGCGACGTCGAGGGACACCGTGGTGGATTTGTTGGGGCTGGACCCGATGAACCCGCGGTCGGTGCGGCATCAGATTGACGCTTTGCGCGACCAGATCGCGATGCTGCCGGATGCCGAGGTGAACGGGGTGCTGTCGCCCTTGTCCTCGGCGGCGCTGCTGGTGCAGGCGGAACTGGCGACAGCCACGCCGGAAAGCCTGCCGACCGAGGCGCTGTGGGCGCTGCGGGGGCGGATCGCCAAGCTGTCGGACCTGCTGACGGGGGAATATCTCGACTGATGCGCTACAAATTGCGGCTTTTGGTCCAATACAGTTTCGCCCGCCCATCCGGCGGCGGGCGGCAGTTGCTGCGCATCCGGCCGGCTGATCTGGCCGGGGTACAGCGGGTGATCTCGGCAGAGCTGAAGGTCACGCCGCCGCCGGCCGAGCAGAGGGAGTTTCGGGATTTCTTCGGCACGTTGGTGAACGAGGTGGTGATGCCGCCCGGTCTGAAGGCGATCAGTTTCGATCTGAGGGCCAAGGTGGAGCGGACGTCGAAAGGGCATGGGCTGGATATCTCGCCGCCCCTGGCGCAGTTGGCGGGCGAGATTTCCGGGCAGCGCAGCCTTGGGCCGGAAGCGCCGCATCATTTCGTGAGCGTCTCGCCCCATATCCCGCAGGTGGCTGAGATTGCCGACTTTGCGAAGGCGGCGGCGGCGGGGGCGGGGACAGTGCGCGAGGCGGTGGAGCGGCTGGGGCTGGCGCTGCATGAGGCGATGACGTTTGACGCCAAGGCGACCGAGGTGGACACGCCGATCGCGGTGGCTTTTGCGGGCCGTGAGGGCGTGTGCCAGGATTTCTCACAGATCATGATCGGGGGCCTTAGGGCCTTGGGGATACCGGCGGCCTATGTGGCGGGGTTTCTGCGGACGCTGCCGCCGCCGGGCAAGAAGCGGCTGGTCGGGGCGGATGCGATGCATGCCTGGATCCGGGCCTGGACCGGTGCGGATGGCGCCTGGGTGGAATATGATCCGACCAATGCCTGTTTCGTGGGGCAGGATCACATCGTGATGGGCTATGGCCGGGATTATTCCGATGTGGCGCCGGTGACGGGGATGTTGCGGCTGGATGGCAGCCAGGGAGGGCGGCATTCGGTGGATATTGTCGAGTATTGAGCCGGGTTGCCGGCGGTGAAGCAGCGGAGGCTTCGCCAGGTCTTTGCATGAGGAAGAGCGGGGGTGACGCACCCCCACACCCCCGCGGAGGTATTTGTCCCGCAGTGATGTGCGAAGCGGGCTAGACGGAGACCTCGGCTTTGAGCGCCTCGCGGGAGAGGTCGGCTTTGGTGCCTTGCATCGCCACCGAGCCGCGGCGGAGGACGTAGAATTTGTCGGCGAGGGTGTAGGCGAAGTCGAAATATTGCTCGACCAGGATGATCGCCATGTCGCCTTTGGATTTCAGGTAGGTGATGACGTGGCCGATTTGTTGGATGATGTTGGGCTGGATGCCTTCGGTCGGCTCGTCGAGGAGGAGGACGCGCGGCTTCATGATCATGGCACGGGCGATGGCGAGTTGTTGCTGCTGGCCGCCGGAGAGGTCGCCTCCGCGGCGGCGGGTCATGTCTTTGAGGACGGGGAAAAGGTCGTAGATCTCGGCGGGGATGACGTGTTCGGATTTGGGGAGGGTGGCGAAGGCGGTTTCGAGGTTTTCGCGCACGGTGAGGAGGGGGAAGATCATGCGGCCTTGCGGGACGAGGCCGAGGCCGCGGGCGGCCATGTCTTGCGGGCGGAGGCGGGGGAGATCCTCACCGTTCATCGTGATGCTGCCGCCGGAGCGGGGGTGGATGCCGGAGAGGGCTTTGAGCAGCGAGGTCTTGCCGACGCCGTTGGTGCCCATGATGCAGGTGACTTCGCCGACCTTGGCAGTGAAATCAATGCCGTAGAGGATTTGACTGCCGCCGTAATGCAGGGTCAGGCCTTTGGTTTCAATCATCATCCGCGCCCCAGATAGACTTCGATTACGGCTTGGTTCTTGGTGACGTGGTCGAGGCTGCCCTCGGCCAGGACGGCACCTTCGTGCAGGACGGTGACCTTGCAGTTCAGGCGGCGGACGAAATCCATGTCGTGCTCGACCACGACGACGGCGCGGGTCTTGGCGATGTCGACCAGCAGGGCGGTGGTGGTTTCACGCTCTGCCAAGGTCATGCCGGCGGCGGGTTCATCGACGAGGAGGAGCTTTGGTTCCTGCGCGAGGAGCATGCCGATTTCCAACCATTGCTTTTGGCCGTGGGACAACTCGCCGGATTTGCGGGGCAGGTGGTCGATGAGGCCGACTTGGGTGGCAAGGGCAGAGACGCGGGTGCGGCCTTCGCCGCTGAGGGCGAACATCAGCGCCGAGAGCGGGCCGCGTCGGGATTTCAGGGCGAGGATCAGGTTTTCGGCAACGGTTTGGTCTTCGAACACCGTGGGGCGCTGGAATTTGCGGCCGACGCCGGCGCGGGCGATGGCGGCTTCGGAAAGTTTCAGGAGGGAGATCGAGCGTTCTCCCCAGAGGACGGAGCCGGAGTTGGGACGGGTCTTGCCGGTGACGATGTCCATGAAGGTGGTTTTGCCGGCGCCGTTGGGGCCGATGATGGCGCGAAGCTCGCCTTCGTTGATGGAAAAGGACAGGTTGTTGATGGCGCGGAAGCCGTCGAAGGAGACGGAGACGCCTTGCACTTCGAGAAGGGCGTTCATTCGACCGCCTCACTTTCTTGCAGGGAGCCTTCGTCGGGGCCGAGGTCGGCGCCTTTGCGGTCGGGGGTGTGCAGGCCCTGGAAGCGGTCGAACAACCCGCCGATGCCTTTGGGGGCGAAGAGGGTGACGGCCACGAAGGAGAGGCCCAGCAGCACCTGCCACCAATCGACCCAGTCGATGGTGTAAAAGCCGAGCGGGATCGAGGGGGCGCGACCGCCGGTGAACCAACTGGAAAGGAGGGAGACGAAGGCGGCGCCGAGGACGGCGCCGTACAGGCGGCCGCGCCCGCCGATGGCGACCCAGACGGCGAGGTAGATTGAGGCGATGGGGGCCAGTTCGGCGGGGTTCACGATGCCGGCTTGCGGGTAGTAGAGCGCGCCCGCGAGGCCGCAGATCACGGCGGTGGCGGTGAAGACGAAGAGCTTGTAGCCCTCGACCGGGTAGCCGAGGAAGCGCACCCGGGCCTCGTCATCGCGGATGGCGCGGAGGACGGAGCCGAATTTGCCGGAAACCACCCAGGCGAGGAGGAGGTAGACCGCGCCGAGGGCGAGGGCCGAGGCCCAGAAGAACCAGATCGAGACCTTGTCCTGACCGGTGGCATCGAGGCCGGGGAGGTTTTGCAGGCCGGAGAGGCCGTTGTTGCCGCGCAGGCCGCTATCGTTCTGGAACAGGTACAGCGACAGGGCGAGGGTCATGGCCTGGGTCAGGATCGAGAGATAGACGCCGGTCACTCGGCTGCGGAAGGCGAGCCAGCCGAAGACAAGGGCGAGAAGGCCCGGGACGAGGACGACGAGCATCAGTTGCAGGGGCAGCGAGTGGGCGAACATCCAGATCGTAGGCAGGTCGGAGGAGCCGACGACGCCGAAGATTTGGGAGGTGACGCCTTGGACGATTTCCTCGGGCGTGGCGGGGAGGGCGGCGGAGGCGAGGGCTTGGGTGACGATTTCCTCGGTTCGGGCATACATCAGCCATTGGCCGATCATGTAGCCGCCGAGGGCGAAGAACGCCATGTGGCCAAGCGAGAGGATACCGGTGAAGCCCCAGACCACGTCCATCGCCAAGGCAGCGAGGCAGAGACAGAGGGTCTTGCCGAGGGTTTTGACGAAAGAGGTGGACATTGCGCCCATGCCGAAGGCGGGGCTCAGGACGGTGACGGCGATGGTGAAGATTGCCAGCGCCGCGATGAACCACAGGACGGAGGGGTTGCGGGCGAGGTAGCTTTTTGGGGCCAAGGCCGAAGCCGGGGCGCTGCCCCGGACCCCGGGATATTTGGGCTTCGGTGAAATTGAACGAGTGGTCATGTCAGTCGCCTGCTGCCCGGCCCCGGAGGGCGATGATGCCGCGGGGGCGGACCTGGATGAAGAGGATGATGAAGATGATCATGTAGGTTTGCGCGGCGAGGGTGTTGGAGGGGTTCAGCCATTCGATGGCCTTTTGCAGGCCGCCGATCATGGTTGCGCCCGCCAGCGCGCCCCAGATGTTGCCGACGCCGCCCACGACCACGGTCATGAAGCTTTTCACGATATAGTCCGACCCCAGTTCCGAGGTGACCTTGGCGTAAAGGCCGATGGCCACCCCCGCGATGCCAGCGATGCCGGAGCCGAGGCCGAAGGTCAGCATGTTGATGCGGCCGGGATTGATGCCCATCGCGGCGGCCATGTTGGGGTTTTGCGTGACGGCGCGAACCTCGAGGCCGAGACGGGTGCGCTTCATCAGATACAGGAAGAAGGCGAGGAACAGGCCCGCCAGCACGATGATCGCCAGGCGGATGTAGCTGATGGACACCACGTCGTTGAAGGTCAGCGCGCCTCCCAGCCAGTCGGGGGAGGTGAGGGGGCGGGCCTGGGTGCCGAAGATGTTCTTGAAGAGCTGTTGCAGGGCGATGGAGATGCCGAAGGTGGCGAGCAGGGTTTCCAGCGGGCGTTTGTAGAGGTGGCGGATTACGAGGCGTTCGAGGGCGACCCCGGCTGCGAAGGTGAAGGCGAAGGCGAGCGGGAAGGCCACGACCAGCGACAGGGTCTTGTTGGCGATGAACTCTTGCACGACATAGCCGGTATAGGCGCCCATGGTGATGAACTCGCCGTGGGCCATGTTGATCACGCCCATAACGCCGAAGGTGATGGCCAGGCCGATGGCGGCGAGGAAGTAGATCGCGGCGAGCGACAGGCCGTCGAGCGCGAGGTCGGCGGTTTGCATCGCGCCGACGGCGAGGCCGGTGCGGGACAGGGCGGCGCGGGCGGCGTCGGTGACGTCCTTGTCGGGCTCGGCATAGACGTTATAGAACTTGCGCGCGGTGACAGCGGCGGCGACCTCGTCATCGGTGGCGGCGGTGGGGACGGTCCCGGCGATTTCAAGCGCGGTGTAGGCGCGGTCGCGGGCGGATTGGGTGGAGAGATCGGCGAGGGGGATGCCGCCTACGGTGCCGCTTTCGATATGCGCGGCGAGGTCGGTGCGTTGTTCGTCATGTGACAGGCGCGCGGGGGCCGAGCCATCCGCGACCAAGAGATCATAGGCGGCGGCGGGGGATATGTCTTTGCCGACAATGAGTTGCTTGGCGATGTTCTGCGTGGTGGGGGCTGCGTCCAGCGCGATCTGGGTCGTGGCGACAAGAGGCGACAGGGCGCCGCGCAGGTCGATGCCAAGATCGGCGCCGAAGGAGGAGATGGCGGCGATGCGGGCGGCTTTGTCCTCATCGAAGCGCAGGGTCAGCAGGCGTTCGAGGCGTTGTTTCTGGGCTTTCAGGGTCGGGTCCGCCTCGGTGTCGATGGCGGCGCGCAGGGGGGCGAGGCTGGCGGCGTTGGGGTCTTGGGCGATGCTTTCCAAGGCGGCGGCGCGTTTGAGCGGGTCGGGGTCGGACAGGGTGAAGGCCACCAGCGACGAGGCGATCAGGCCGCGCACACCGGCGTTGGGTTTCAGGTCGGTGATGTCGGATTTGGCGGCGGTGCCGACGGGGGCGCCGGTCAGGTCGGTCAGGGCGTAGCCGGCGGGATCTGCGGTCAGAAAGAAGAATTGCTTGTCGGATTTGCGGATGCCGAGGGTCTTGTTGCCCCAGGCCTCCAGAAATTTGGCGGCCATCGGGTCACCCGAGGCGGCCAGCGCGTCGATCACCGGGCCGATGGTGGTGCGGGAGGGTTTTTCGATATCCGTGGCATGGGCGGCCACGATCTCGGAAACGGTTTCGGCGGAAGCAGGAAGGGCCAGCAGGGCACAGGCCAGAAGTGCGCGTAGGAAGGCTCTCATCCAAGGCTCCGGGGTAGGGGGAAGGGGCCACGGGGGCCCCTTCAGGAAGATCAGGCTTGCAGGCTCAATAGTTCGAGGTGAGTTGCACGCAGGTCTTGGTTTCGGTGTTGTACATGCCGCATTTCAGCGTCTTCCAATCCGATTCCAGCATCGCGGTGGCGGGCAGGAAGTCGGTCCAGGCGTCGCCGGGGACCGGCTCGGTCTGGCTGATGATGTCGAACTGGCCATCGGCGCGAATCTCGCCGATCAGCACGGGCTTCGTGAGATGGTGGTTCGGCAGCATCTCGGCAATCGTGCCGGTCAGGTTCGGGAACTTCTGGCCGATCATCGCATCCGACACCGGGTCCACATCGACAGTCCCAGCGGCGGTGACCGCGTTCACCCACATGTTGAAGCCGATATAGGTCGCCTCCATCGGGTCATTGACGGTGCGCTTGTCGTTCTTGATGAACGCATGCCACTGGTCAATGAACGCCTTGTTTTCCGGGGTATCGGCGGACATGAAGTAGTTCCACGCCGCCAGATGGCCGACGAGGTTGGTGGTGTCGAGGCCGGACAGTTCTTCCTCACCAACCGAGAATGCGACGACGGGCAGCTTGTCGGCGGTGACGCCGGCGGCGGCGAGTTCCTTGTAGAACCCGATGTTGGCATCGCCGTTGATGGTGGAAATCACGCCGACTTTCTTGCCGTCAGCGCCGAGGGCGACCACGTCGGACACGATCTTCGCCCAGTCGGACTGGCCGAACGGGGTGTAGTTGACGAAGATATCCTCTTCCTTGATGCCTTTCAGCTTAAGATAGGCGGCGAGGATGTCGTTGGTCGTGCGCGGGTACACATAGTCGGTGCCGAGCAGGGCGAATTTCTGGATGCCAAGCTCGTTGAGGTAGTAGTCCACCGCCGGGATCGCCTGCTGGTTCGGCGCGGCGCCGGTGTAGAAGACGTTTTTCGAGGATTCCTGACCTTCGTACTGGACGGGGTAGAACAGCAGGCCGTTCAGTTCCTCCAGAACCGGCAGCGCGGATTTCCGCGACACGGAGGTCCAACAGCCGAAGATCACGGCGACTTTGTCCACAGTCCACAGCTCGCGCGCCTTTTCGGCGAACAGCGGCCAGTTCGAGGCCGGGTCAACCACCACGGCTTCCAGCTGCTTGCCCAGAACGCCGCCCTTGGCGTTCTGCGCGTCGATCAGCATAAGAACGGTGTCTTTCAGCGTGGTTTC
>JANLQT010000483.1:0-2569 GCA_031368035.1 Rhodobacterales bacterium
GCTATCGACCAGATAGACACCAAGCGGTGCCTGGTTGAGCAGCGTCTCGAATCGCTGTTCACCCGCCCGCAGCGCCGCCTCGGCGCGCATCCGCCCGGTCGTCTCGATCCCGGTGATGAATATGCCAGCGACAAGACCGTCGTCGTTGCGCAACGCGCTGTACGAAAAGGTGAACCAGGCGGTCAGCGCCGGGCCGCCGCGGTCAGGAACCATCGGCAGATCCTCGCCCCGTTCAGGCCGGCCCGTCACCAACACCTGTTCAACAAGCTCACCGATGACGCCCCATAGGTCCATCCAGACCTTGCGGGCCGCCGTTCCAAGAAGCCCGGGATGAGTGGCGGCATTCACCGCGAT
Organism: Rhodobacterales bacterium; assembly: GCA_031368035.1. Lineage (GTDB taxonomy): Bacteria > Pseudomonadota > Alphaproteobacteria > Rhodobacterales > Rhodobacteraceae > Stagnihabitans. The sequence goes on from JANLQT010000483.1 coordinate 355, forward strand.
GGCGGGATCGTTGTAGAGCTGGATCAGGTCCGGACCCCACCAGACGTAACACGGAAAGGCCGAGGCCAGCATCAGGTCGACCGCAGTCTTAAGGGTGTGCGGCCAGCCGGCGGTGGGTCCGAGAGGCGTGGTTGACCAGTCGAAGGCGCGAGTCCTGCGGGCCATTTCGCCATCACCCGCAGGCCACTCGGGTTGTGCCGGGGCCACAACGCTTGCCTTCCCGTCGCGCTTTAACCCGTTTTCTCCGCTTTCGTCAGCCATAATTCGGATATCACCCTTTAAAGAATTGGATCGCCTGGCGTTTGCACGGGTGCAGATAGTCCGATTTCAGCGACCATACCGAGCGTTTTCAAATTTGCATAGAACGCTTGCTGCAGATCGGGCGGCGCGCGGGATGTTGCCGATGGGTCAGCATGAGTGCTGTCGAAATTCGCCTGTCCGCCTGTCCGCCGGCCCGCTTGCGCCAGAGCCGAAACTGACCGCATTACCACCCGCAGAAGCCAACAGGTGCAAAAGCAGCTTCAATCCTTGCGGAAACTGTGCGACGAATGGCGGGCAGCCAAAGACAAAGCCGGTGCCGCGCAGGTCACCGTATCGCGTCATGGCCAGGATGCGAAGGAATTCGCCGTAACATGTCTATCGGAGTCCGATGCAGAACGCGCACACGATGACGGAAACCACGCTCAAAGGCCGCCGCATCCTTGTCGTGGAAGATGAGTTTTTTCTCGCATCCTGTCTGACTGACGCTCTGGCCGATATGGGTGCAGTTGTCATCGGCCCGGTGGGCAGGATTGCAGAGGCGGTCGCAATCATTTCCGCGGAGCCAATTATCCACGGTGCCATCCTGGATTTGAATTTGCATGGCAAGATGACCTTTGATGTCGCAGATCATCTGATACTTCGCAAGATTGCCTTCGTTTTTACGACAGGCTACGACATATCGGTTGTGCCCGCACGTTTAAAGCATATTGCCCTTTGTCAAAAGCCGCTTAGCACCGACACGGTATTACATGCCATCGCTCAGGCAATTCACGATCAAAGCGGTTATCGTTTAACATGAGGGCACCTCGAAGAATTGCACCCGATCTGACGGCGGTGTAGATATTTGGCGAGCATTGGACGGAGGTCGGTTGTGATGCAGCAAATGGGTTTCTTTGATCTTTCAGATCGTTACGCAAGCCTTGATGCGAAGAAGGATCCGTTGGTCGAGATCAATGCCGTGGTGCCTTGGGAAGAGTTTCGGCCTATGCTGGAGCGGGTCTGGCGCAAGCCGGATGAGGACCGCAAATCCCGCGCTGGACGCAAGCCTACAGACGCGGTTCTGATGTTCAAGACGCTGGTTCTGAGCGCGCTCTACAACCTGTCTGATGACCAGATCGAGTATCAGGTCCGCGACCGTTTGTCCTTCATGCGGTTTCTCGGCCTGGGTCTCGGGGATCGGGTGCCCGACGCCAAGACGGTGTGGCTGTATCGCGAGGCGCTGGCGCAGGCGGGCAAGATGGAGGAGTTGTTCGGGCTCTTCGATGGGCATCTGGCGCGGCGGGGTTATGCGGCGGGGTTATATAGCGCGGGGAGGGCAGATTCTGGATGCGTCCATCGTGCCGGTGCCGCGCAACCACAACAAGCGCGAGGAAAACGTGGCGATCAAGGCGGGCGAGACGCCGGATGGCTGGGCAGACAAGCCTGCTAAGCGGTCCCAGAAAGACGTTGATGCCCGTTGGACCAAGAAGCACGGGAAAACCCATTACGGCTACAAGAACCACGTCAATGTGGATCGCACGCACAAGCTGATCCGGCGCTATCACGTCACCGGTGCCGCCGTGCACGACAGCCAGGCGGTGGAAGACTTGCTGACGCGGGGCAACACCGGTTCCGGGGTCTGGGCCGACGCCGCCTATAGGTCGGCCGAGATCCAGACGGCGCTGAAGGCCAGGAAGCTGACCACTCACATTCACCGCAAGGGCAAGCGGGGCAAGCCACTGACCGAACAGGCCCAAAAGAGCAACCGGACCAAATCCACCGTGCGGGTTCGGGTCGAGCATATCTTTGGCGCGCAGGCCAATGACATGGGCGGCACCCTTGTGCGAACCATCGGCCTGGCGCGGGCCAAGGCCAAGATCGGGATGAAGAACCTCGCCTACAACATGCGCCGCCTGGGCCAACTGGGCCGTCTCAACCCGTGCCCGGTATGAAACACCGGCGATCGGAAGTGCTA
>JANLQT010000501.1:0-1803 GCA_031368035.1 Rhodobacterales bacterium
GCGCAGGAACGGCTGGAGCGGCTGTCGCGTGAGGGGCTGCACTGGCGTTATCCGGACGGCGCGCCGCCGAAGATCGTGCATAGGGTGGAAAAGGAGCTGACGCTGATCCGCGAGATCGAATACGCGCCCTATTTCCTGACCGTGCATGACATCGTGCAGTTTGCCCGGTCGAAGGGCATCCTGTGCCAGGGGCGGGGATCGGCTGCGAATTCAGTGGTCTGCTATCTGCTGGGCGTGACCGAAGTGCCGCCTGAATCCATAACCCTGATCTTCGAACGCTTCATTTCCAAGGAACGCGGCGAGCCGCCGGACATCGACGTCGATTTCGAACACGAACGGCGCGAAGAGGTGATCCAGTGGATCTATGAACGCTATGGCCGTGAGCGGGCGGGGCTGACCGCAACGGTCATTCACCTGAGGAGCCGCGCCGCGATCCGCGAGGTCGGCAAGGCGATGGGCCTGTCGCAGGACGTGATCGCGCGCCTGTCGGGGCAGATCTGGGGCTGGTCGTCCAAGCCGCCGGACGATGACCGGATGCGCGAAGCGGGCATTGATCCCAAGGACAAGCGGGTGATGCTGGCGGCGCAATTGATCGGTGAGATCATTGGCTTTCCCCGGCACCTTAGCCAGCATGTCGGCGGGTTCGTCATCACCCAAGGGCGGCTGGACGAATTGTGCCCCATCGAAAACGCCGCGATGGAGGACCGGACCGTCATCGAATGGGACAAGGACGATATCGACGCGCTTGGCCTGCTGAAGGTGGATATCCTTGCGCTGGGGATGCTGACCTGCATCCGCAAGGCCTTTGGACTTCTGGACGAATTCCGCGGGCAGTCCATGACCCTTGCCAATGTCCCGCCCGAAGACCCGCGCATCTACGACATGCTCTGCCGCGCCGATGCCATTGGCACCTTTCAGGTCGAAAGCCGGGCGCAGTTGAACTTCCTGCCGCGCATGAAGCCGCGCAAGTTCTATGACCTTGTGTGCGAGGTTGCCATCGTCCGCCCCGGCCCGATCCAGGGCGGCATGGTGCATCCGTTCATCAACCGCCGTCAGGGCAAGGAGAAGGTCGAAGACCTTGGCCCCGCGCTGATGGAGGTGCTGGGCCGCACCTATGGCGTGCCGCTGTTTCAGGAGCAGGCGATGCAGATCGCGGTCGTGGCGGCGGGGTTCTCCCCGGCGGAAGCCGACCGCCTGCGCCGGTCCCTCGCCACCTTCAAGCGCATGGGCACCATCGGCGGCTTTCGGGACCGCTTCGTGTCGGGCATGTTGATGCGCGGCTATGACGCCGATTTCGCCACCCGCTGTTTCGCGCAGATCGAGGGGTTCGGCAGCTATGGCTTTCCCGAAAGCCATGCCGCCAGCTTTGCGCGGCTGGTCTATATCTCGGCCTGGCTGAAGTGCCATCATCAGGCGATCTTCACCTGCGCGCTGCTGAACAGCCAGCCGATGGGGTTCTACGCCCCCGCGCAACTGGTGCGCGATGCGCGCGAGCACGGGGTCGAGGTGCGGCCCGTCTCGGTCGATCATTCGTTCTGGGACAACACCATCGAGCCCCGTGCTGACGGGTCACTGGCGCTGCGGCTGGGGTTTCGGCAGATCAAGGGCATGCGCGAGGAGGATGCGCTGTGGATCGCCGCCGCCCGGGGCAACGGCTATCCCGATGTCGAAAGTCTGTGGCGACGGGCGGGCATCAGGCCCGATGCGCTGGAACGGCTGGCCGAGGCGGATGCCTTTGCCTCGCTTGGCCTGCCGCGCCGTACCGCGCTTTGGGATGCCAAGGCGCTGGCCGGCCCCGCGCCC
>JANLQT010000330.1:0-5656 GCA_031368035.1 Rhodobacterales bacterium
GAGCCGGAGCTGATCGAGACCGCCCTGCCGGTGGAAGAGGTCGCGCTGACCCCGGAAGCCGAAGCGCAACTCGCAGCCGAACTGGCGGCGCTGGAACTGGAATCCGCCCCGCAAGGCGCGGAACTGGCGCCGGTGCGGACCCTGCCCGATTTCAGCGATCTGAACGACGATTACGAGGCGGATGTGGTGGCTGCCGACAACGCCGCCGACGCTGTCACAGACGCTGCTGCCGACGCTGCTGCCGACGTTGTCACCGACGCGGACCTTGCCGATGCCGACCTGGCCCTGGCCCTTGCCGCCGAAGCCGAGGACGAGGCCGCCCCCGAGGATATGCCCGAACTGATCGACGCTGCGGCAACCCAGGTCGAGGCCCAAAGCGGTGCCGATATCGGGGCCGAGGACCCGGTCAGTGAAGCTGCCGTCTCGCGCCTGATCGAGCAGGCCAACACCCAGTTGGAAGTGCCGGAAACCAAACGCCGCCGCTCGGCCATTGAACATCTGAAGGCCGCCGTGCGCGCCACGCTGGCCGAACGCCGCGTCAACCCGCGCGGCGACGAGGCCCAGGCCGAAGAGCGCACCGACGCCTATCGCCGCGATCTGACCCGCGTCGTCGGCCCGGTCGCCACCGCCACCGTCGCCTCGCACAAGCCGCCGCCGCTGGTGCTGGTGTCGGCCCAGCGCATCGACCGGCGCAGCGATGCCCCGGCCCCGGTGCTGACCTCGGTGCTGACCCCGGTTGAAACCACGCTCTCGATGCCGGCCGCCGCTCCGCAAGGCCCGATGCCGGTGCGTCCGCGCCGCGTGTCCTCCGCTGCGCTGGCGGTGGACACGATCATGGCCGGCTTTGACGAGGATGATGCCGTGGCCGGGCCTGCCAGCGGCAACATCTTCGACGACGCCGCCCGCCTGCCCTTCCCCGAGTTCATCGAACGGGTCGGCGCCACCGCCCTGCCAGAGCTTCTGGAAGCTGCCGCCGCCTATAACGCCGTGATGCTGGACCGGCCGGAATTTCCGCGCCAGACCCTGTTCAAGCAGCTGGAAGACCTGGGCGCCGCCGATCAGCCCAGCCGCGAAGACGGGCTTCGCAGCTTCGGCAAACTTCTGCGCGAGGGGCGGATCGTGAAAACCCAGCGCGGCCAGTTCGGCCTTCCCGTCGAAAGCGCTGCCCTGACGGAGGCCAAACGCCTGATCGGTTGATCGCAGTCCCCGATCGGGTGTCAAGCGGCGGGGTCATCCCCCGCCGCTTTTTCAGTGCCACCGTCCGGATCAGGTTGGCCGATCCCGGTGAACACCGCCCTGAACGGCAGCGCCCAGATGACGCCAAGTGACAGGTAAATCGCCAGTTCCACCACGAAGGGCGGCCGGTCAAACAGGTTCACGACGACAAGCGCCGCCGCGATGTAAAACGGCAGGCCAACCAGCAGCATCAGCAGCGACAGGCGGCGGCGGGTCTTGTAACTCAAAGCCATGGCGCGTGATCAGTCCGCAAAAGGATCGGTGACAAGGATCGTATCATCCCGCTCGGGAGAGGTCGACAGCAGCGCCACCGGGCACTGGATCAACTCTTCGATCCGGCGCACATATTTGATCGCAGCCCCCGGCAATTCGGCCCAGGACCGCGCCCCGGCGGTGTTGTCGGGCCAGCCTTCCAGTTCCTCGTAAATCGGGGTGCAGCGGGCTTGGCTGTCGGCGGCAATGGGCAGGTAGTCCATCCGCTTGCCGTCCAGTTCATAAGCCACGCAGATTTTCAGGGTCTTGAACCCGTCCAGCACGTCCAGCTTGGTCAGCGCGATGCCCGACACGCCCGAGGTCGCGCAGGTCTGCCGCACCAGCACCGCATCGAACCAGCCGCAGCGGCGCTTGCGCCCGGTGACGGTGCCGAATTCGCGGCCCCGCATCCCCAGACGCTCGCCATCGGCATCGTGCAATTCGGCCGTGAACGGGCCTTCGCCCACCCGCGTCGTATAGGCCTTCACGATGCCCAGCACGAAATCGATCGCGGTCGGCCCCAGCCCCACGCCGGTCGCCGCCTGCCCGGCGATGGTGTTGGACGAGGTCACGAACGGATAGGTGCCGAAGTCGATGTCCAGCAAAGCCCCTTGCGCGCCCTCGAACAGGATGCGCTTGCCCGCCCGCCGCGCCTCATGCAGCACTTTCCACACCGGGCCGGCATAGGGCAGGATTTTCGGCGCAATCTCCAGCAGCGCGGCTTTCAGGCCCGCGCCGTCCACCGGGTCCAGCCCAAGGCCGGCACGCAGGGCGTTGTGGTGGGTCAAAAGCCGCTCGATCCGCGAATCCAAGGTGGCTTCGTCGGCGATATCGGCCACGCGGATGGCGCGGCGGCCCACCTTGTCCTCGTAAGCCGGGCCGATGCCGCGGCCCGTGGTGCCGATCTTGGCGACCGAGTTCTGGCTTTCCCGCGCCCGGTCCAACTCGCCATGGATCGGCAGGATCAGCGAGGCGTTTTCAGCCAGGATCAGGTTGTCGGGACTGATCTCGATGCCCTCGGCCTGCAGCTTGGCAATCTCGCTGACCAGATGCCAGGGATCGACCACCACGCCGTTGCCGATGACCGACAGCTTGCCGCCGCGCACGATGCCAGAAGGCAGCAACGACAGCTTGTAGACCTTGCCGTCAATGACCAGCGTATGCCCGGCGTTATGCCCGCCCTGAAAGCGCGCGATCACATCGGCGCGTTCGGACAGCCAGTCCACGATCTTGCCCTTGCCCTCGTCGCCCCATTGCGCGCCCACGACAACCACATTGGCCATGTCCGTCCCCTCGGTCAGCGAAACCCGGGCCGGTATAGAGGGGTCAGCGGGAAAGCGAAATCCCTGTTTGTTGCGCTTGTGGTGCGGCGCCCGGGATGGACTGCAGGCTGCACGGCGCGCTGGACAAAGACAGGGGCCGCATCCTAACTTTCCGGCCAGGGGCCATCCTGTCCCCGGAAAGGCCGTCATGCCGATTTCCCTGCAACAAGCCCGCGCGCTCGCCGCCGCCTATACCGAGGCGTGGAACTCTGGCTCTGCGGCTGCCGTGGCGGCGCATTACGCCGAAACCGGGCAGATCGTCATCAACGCTGGCACGCCCTGGCTGGGCCGCGCCGGGGTGCAGGCCATGGCCGAAGGGTTCTTCGCCGATGTGCCCGACTTGCATCTGATCTGCGACGGGGTGCGCGTGGCGGGCGATCACATGGCCTATCTGTGGACCTTCACCGGCCATCACGCCCAAACCGTGGCCCCTTTGAACATCATCGGATGGGAGGAATGGGATCTGGACGCAGACCACCGCGTCGCAGCCTCGCGCGGCTGGTATGATGCCGCGGACTACGCGCGTCAGGTCAAGGGCGGCTGACCCCACAAACACGCCGTGTCCCAAAGGCCGCGCCCGTCCGCGCCCGTCCGAACTGGTCTCCTTGCACCTTGGACGCAACCTGTCCAATCTACCCATAACAACCTGGAGGCGTTCTCATGTTTCTGTATATCACCCTTGGCACCAATGACTTGCCGCGCGCCAAGCGGTTCTATGATGCCGTGATGCCCTGTCTTGGCCTGATCTGCCGGGGCGTGCAGGACGACGAGGTGGGCTACGGTCTTGCCAGCGACAGCCGTACGCGGTTCTGGGTGGTGCAGCCCTTTGACGCCAAGCCCGCCACGGTCGGCAACGGATCAATGCCCGCGTTCGAAGCGCCAGACCGCGCCGCGGTCGATGCCTTCCATGCCGCCGCCCTGGCCAACGGCGGCACCGACGAAGGCGCGCCGGGCCTGCGCCGCTATGGCGCGCAGTTCTACGCCGCCTATGTGCGCGACCCCGACGGCAACAAGTTGTCGGCGGTGTGCGAACGCGCGCCCGGCTGATGCCCCCTGACGCCCCCCAAACAGACGCCGCAGGCGGGGTTGCGCCGCCGCGCGTCTGCGCCTAGATAGGCGCGTCAACTTTCGGACGGATCCATGGAAAACGCCCTTCTCGCCCTTCACCTGATCCTCGCCCTGCTGCTTGTGGGCGTGGTGCTGCTGCAACGGAGCGAGGGCGGCGGGCTTGGCATGGGCTCTGGCGGCGGCGGCGGGGTGATCTCGGGCCGGGCAGCGGCCACCGCACTTGGCAAACTGACCTGGGGCCTTGCGGCGGCGTTCATTGTCACCTCGATCGCGCTGACGCTGATCTCGGCCAAGGATTCGGCCTCGTCCTCGGTGATCGACCAGATCGGCGGCACCGTGGCCCCCGCGCCCGTGACCACCACCCCCGACCTTGGCGCCGTTCCGGCCACGCCGCCCGCAGATGCCGCGCCTGCGACGCCGCCCAAAGTCAACAACTGACCACCAGCGTTTGACGACCCGCTGAAACCAACGGCAGCATCTAGCGGTCCGGTTGCGCTTGGGCGGGAAAAGCCTTAGGGTCCAAATCCCGTGGTGCTGCGATTCCGCCAACCCGAATCGCTTGAGTAAAACACGGGGTCCCCATGGCGCGTTACATCTTCATCACCGGCGGTGTGGTTTCCTCGCTGGGCAAGGGTCTGGCCTCGGCGGCCCTTGGTGCGCTGTTGCAAGCGCGCGGCTATACGGTGCGCCTGCGCAAGCTGGACCCCTATCTGAACGTCGACCCCGGCACGATGAGCCCGTTCGAGCATGGCGAGGTTTTCGTCACCGATGACGGCGCGGAAACCGACCTTGACCTTGGCCATTATGAGCGCTTCACCGGCGTCTCGGCACGGCAGACCGACAGCATTTCGTCGGGGCGCATCTATTCCAACGTGCTGGAGAAGGAACGCCGGGGCGATTACCTTGGCAAGACCATCCAGGTGATCCCGCATGTCACCAATGAGATCAAGGACTTCCTGAAGATCGGCGCCGATGAGGTCGATTTCATGCTGTGCGAGATCGGCGGCACCGTCGGCGATATCGAGGGCCTGCCGTTCTTCGAGAGCATCCGCCAGTTCATCCACGAACGCCCGCGCGGCCAGTCGATCCTGATGCATCTGACCTTGCTGCCCTATCTCGCCGCCACTGGGGAATTGAAGACCAAGCCCACCCAGCATTCGGTGAAGGAGTTGCAAAGCATAGGCCTTGTGCCGGATATCCTCGTCTGCCGGTCCGAACACCCGATCCCCGAGCGGGAACTGGAAAAGATCGCGCTGTTCTGCAACGTCCGCAAGGAACACGTGATCCCCGCCTATGACCTGAAGACGATCTACGAGGCGCCGCTGGCCTATCACCGCGCGGGCCTTGACCAGGCCGTGCTGGACGCGTTCGGCATCTCCCCCGCCCCGCGCCCCAACCTTGCGCGCTGGGACGACGTGATGGACCGCCTGCACCACCCCGAAGGCGAGGTGCGGGTGGCGATTGTTGGCAAATACACCCAGCTTGAGGACGCCTATAAGTCGATCGCCGAGGCGCTGACGCATGGCGGCATGGCCAACCGGGTGAAGGTCCGCGCCGAATGGGTGGATTCGGGGATTTTCGAGCGCGAAGACCCCGCCGCCTATCTGGAAGAGTTCCACGCCATTCTGGTGCCCGGCGGCTTCGGCGAGCGCGGCACCGAAGGCATGATCAAGGCGGCCCAGTTCGCCCGGGAACGCCGCGTGCCCTATCTGGGCATCTGCCTCGGCATGCAGATGGCGGTGATCGAGGCCTCGCGCAATCTGGTGGGGCTGGCGAAC
>JANLQT010000337.1:0-2729 GCA_031368035.1 Rhodobacterales bacterium
CCAGCAGGACCAGCGCCAAGAAGAGCGATGAAAAAAAGCCAACAACCGTAAGGCCGTAGCCCAAGAGCAGCAGCACCAGCGATATGCCGACGCGCGTATGATGACTGGCGCAGGCAGCGCCGCAGGGTTGGGAGAGCCCGATAGATGTCGCGGCAAGGGCGAGGGCGACGGCTGGCACGATAAGGGGCGTCGCGGGCCAACCCGCATCGCGGAGACGCCGCCGGACAATCGCAGACAGGGGCAAAAGGGCCAAAAGTGAGCCGAGCCGAACCTGCTGCGAGCTGAACAGATGGGTGCCGCCATCAGTGACGGGCAGGAACCAAGGCGCTGTTGCCAGAAGCGCCGCCGCAAACAGGGCATAGGACCAAAACTCCGCCGGGGATGACGTGCCGGAGAATTGGAACGTTTTGCCGATGAAGCCGGCCAAGGCGCGCAACGGGTCCATCTTATTTGCCAATCGCCTTCATCACCGCCTCGCCCAGCGTGGCGGGGCTGTCGGCGACCACGATGCCGGCGCTCTTCATCGCTTCGATCTTCGATTCCGCGTCGCCCTTGCCGCCCGAGACGATGGCGCCGGCATGGCCCATGCGGCGGCCGGCGGGGGCGGTGCGGCCGGCGATGAAACCGGCGCAGGGTTTGCCGCGACCGGCGCGGGCTTCGTCCTTCAGGAACTGCGCGGCCTCTTCTTCCGCAGCGCCGCCGATCTCGCCGATCATGATGATCGAATGGGTTTCGGGGTCGGCCAGGAACATCTCCAGCACTTCGAGGTGTTCAGTGCCCTTGATCGGATCGCCGCCGATGCCGACGGCGGTGGACTGGCCAAGGCCGACATCGGTGGTCTGCTTGACCGCCTCGTAGGTCAGGGTGCCGGAGCGGGACACGACGCCGACCGAGCCCTTGGAGAAGATGCTTCCCGGCATGATGCCGATCTTGCACTGACCAGGGGTCATCACCCCGGGGCAGTTCGGCCCGATCAGCCGGGATTTGGAGCCGGAAAGGGCGCGTTTGACCTTCATCATGTCCAGCACCGGGATGCCTTCGGTGATGCAGACGATCAACTCCATCTCGGCGTCGATGGCTTCAAGGATGCTGTCGGCGGCGAAGGGCGGCGGGACGTAGATCACCGTGGCGTTGGCTTGGGTGGCGGCCCGGGCGGCATGGACGGAGTCAAAGACCGGCAGGCCAAGGTGCAGCGAGCCGCCTTTGCCGGGGGTGACGCCGCCGACCATCCTGGTGCCGTAAGCGATGGCCTGTTCGGAGTGGAAGGTGCCTTGCGAGCCGGTGAAGCCCTGGCAGATCAGACGGGTGTTGGTGTTGACGAGAATGGACATGGCTTACCCCTTGACCGCTTTGACGATCTTTTGCGCGGCGTCCGACAAGTTGTCGGCGGCGATCACGTTCAGGCCGGAATTGCGGATGATATCCTTGCCGAGTTCGACATTGGTGCCTTCCAGACGCACCACCAGCGGCACTTGCAGGCCGACCTCTTTCACCGCGGCGATCACGCCTTCCGCGATGATGTCGCAGCGCATGATGCCGCCGAAGATGTTGACGAGGATGCCTTTGACGTTCGGGTCCGAGGTGATGATCTTGAACGCCTCGGTGACCTTCTCCTTGGTCGCGCCGCCGCCGACGTCAAGGAAGTTGGCGGGTTCCGCGCCGTACAGCTTGATGATGTCCATCGTGGCCATGGCAAGGCCTGCGCCGTTCACCATGCAGCCGATCTCGCCATCCAGCGCGATGTAGTTCAGGTCGAACTTGGACGCGGCGAGTTCCTTGGCATCTTCTTCCGTCTCATCGCGCAGGGCGGCGATGTCGGGGTGGCGGTACATGGCGTTGCCGTCAAAGCTCATCTTCGCGTCGAGGATCTTCAGGGTGCCGTCCTTCAGCACGCAGAACGGGTTGATCTCCAGCATCTCGACGTCTTTTTCGGTGAAGACCTTGTAGAGGTTCTTGATGATCTGGACGCATTGCTTGACCTGATTGCCCTCGAGCCCAAGCGAGAAGGCGACGCGGCGGCCGTGGAAATCGGAAAAGCCGGTGGCGGGGTCGACGTCGAAGGTCACGATCTTTTCGGGCGTGTCATGGGCCACATCTTCGATCGACATGCCGCCTTCGGTGGAAACGACGAAGGAAATGCGCGAGGTTTTGCGGTCGATCAGCAGGGCGAGGTACAATTCGCGCGCGATGTCGCTGCCGTCTTCGATATAGATGCGGTTGACGACCTTCCCCGCAGGCCCGGTCTGCACCGTCACCAGCGTCCGGCCCAGCATCTGGCGCGCGAACTCCGCCGCCTCGCCCACCGATTTGGCGAGGCGAACGCCGCCCTTTTCGCCGGCCTCGGGTTCCTTGAACTTGCCCTTGCCGCGCCCGCCGGCGTGGATCTGCGCCTTGACCACCCACAGCGGGCCGTCAAGCTCGCCAGCGGCGGTCTTGGCGTCTTCGGCTTTCAGCACCGGACGGCCGTCCGAGACCGGCAGGCCATAGGACCGAAGCAGCGCCTTGGCCTGGTATTCGTGGATGTTCATGTCAGGGGTCCCGTAGGTTTCTAGGAAGCGGGCAAGCTTTGATTAGGGGCGTCTTGACACGTCTGGAACGCCCTGCAAATCGCATTTTGCACGCGGTGCCTGGAAAAGCGACATTTGTGATCACACGCGAAAATTTTGTGATCACGCGCAAGAAATTCTTTACCTGGACGCCACAGGTCAGCCTGCCTTTGGCCGACCTGT
>JANLQT010000588.1:0-7111 GCA_031368035.1 Rhodobacterales bacterium
CCCGCGCCAATCAGCGGACGCAGCGCAAACTGCCCGGTCGCCGCGTTGCAACCCGTGCCCGCAACCAGCCGCGCCTTGGCAATCTCGTCCCGGTAGAACTCGGTCAGCCCGTAAACCGCCTCGGCTTGCAACTCCATCGCGGCATGGGGCTGACCATACCACTTTTCATACTCTGCCGCGTCCCGCAGCCGGAAATCGGCGGACAGGTCCACGATCTTCAGCGTCTTTGGCAGCGCCTTGACCACCCGTTGCGTCGTCGCATGCGGCAGCGCGCAAAAGCACAGATCGACCTGCGAGAAGTCGATTTCCTCGATGCGCGCCAGCTTCGGCAGCGCCAGATGGCGCAGGAACGGGAACACCTCGGCCATCTCCATCCCGGCCTTGCGGTCGGCGGACAGCGCCACGATCTCCATCTCCGGATGGGTCGCAATCAGACGCACCAGTTCGGCCCCAGTATAGCCCGAGGCGCCCAGAATGGCGATGCGATGGGTCATGTGCGGCTCCCTCAAATCACGGGCCTGATTTGGCCCCGAGCGCCCGGTGATGCAAGCCCATTCACGCGATTGCGGCGGTGCGCCGCGTCAGGATCCAGGCGAAATGCAGCACAGCCGCCGTCAGGATCACCGCCCCGCCGATCAGCGTGGCGGCGGGCGGCACCTCGCCCAACACGAAAAACACCCACATCGGCGCAAAAACCGCGCCCATGATGCCCAAAAGCCCGGCCTGCGCCGCCGTCACCTTGGACACCGCGGTAAAGATCAGGATGTTCCCCAGCCCCAGCTGCAAAAACCCCAACGCCACCAAAGCCCCCCAATCGCCCAGGCGCAATCCGCCGAACTGCGCCAGCGGCAGGGCGATGAACCCGCTCGCCAGCACCGTCACGCAGATCAGCGGCAGCACGTCGATCTGCGGCGCCTTCCGCACGATCAGCACGTTCAGCGCATAAGACAGCACCACAACCAGCGCCAGAACATCGCCGAGATTGATCCCGGTCAGACTGCCCGAGACCATGATCGCAATCCCGACAAACCCCGCCAGCGCCGCAAGAAACGTCGCCAAGTCCATCTTTTCCTTCAGGACTATCCAACCCAGCAGCGCCGCCACAAACGGCGCCGTGGCAAAGATCATGAAGAAATTGGCCACCGCCGTCAGTTTCAGCGACAAGACGTTCAGCACCATGCCGCCCGAGTTCATCGTGGCAAACACCACGCCCCACCAGCCAAGCCCCCGGATCGCCGGCCAGACCCGACCCTTGTCACGGATCGCCAGCAGCGCGAACAGGAACACAAACGCCAGAAACCCCCGGGCCGAGGCGGTGGTGAACCCATCCGCCCCGGTCAACCGCGTCAAAACGCCCGAGGTCGAATCCACTGCCGATCCCGCCATCAGCCAGACCAGTCCCGGAACAGGCTTGCGGCTCACGGGGCCATTTCGCCCGCGCGGATGGCTTCGGCAAACCGGTTTTCCGGCGGCGGCAGCGGGCAAATGGCGAAATCGGTAAAGGCGCAGGGCGGGCTGTGTGCGCGGTTGAAGTCCAGCCGCACCTGCGTCCCCAGAACCTCGCCGATCAGAAAACGGCTGGCGGCATAGGTTTCATGCCCCGAGGTCAAATCCCGGATCACGAACATCGGCGCGCCCGCTTTCCAATGCGTGGCCAGCAGCGCATGGGCCTTGCCGTCATGGGTGAAAACCGCGCGGTGAGTGACGGTGACCTCTTCATCTCCCGCGCCCTTCTGGCCGATCCGGTGCTGCTGCGCCTCGGGCAGTTCCTGCCACTCGGCTAGGATGTCCCACGCCGGATCATAAGGGAAATATCGCAATAAAATCTGCGGCTTGCGCGAGATATCTCGCACGCGAAGCGCAGGCCCGTCCCCCGCATCATGCAGTTCCAGCAGCAGGCCCGAAACCGTCAGAACCGGATTGCCCCCCGCCGCACTGAACTCCTGCACCACCCCGTCCGGCGTGGTCAACTCCGCCTCTCCTGCGGTCAGCCGCAGCACCCCCAGATGCTCCGGCCCCACCGACAGCACCAGATCATTCCCCGCGCCCTGCCCCACCCGCTGCGGGCCAGTGGCAATCTCCACCCGGTCCGTCAGGTTCAGCCAGCCGTCAGATGCCGTCAATGCTGCCAGGCGCGCCGCCTGCCAGTCCACCCAGTCCCGAGGAGATGTCATCCCGCAGCCTCGATCCGCGCGCGCAGATCCTCCAGATCGACGCGGCGCAGATAACGCGGGATATTCGCCCACATCGGATGAAAACCGTAGCCGCCCGCGATCAACTCATCCAGAGCCTGCTGCCGGGTCCAGCCCTGATACAGCATCCGCCACAGCGCCACGATGGCACCGGTGCGGTCGGCGCCGTGATGGCAATGCACCAGCACCGGGCCGCGTTCCAATCCCTGCCGCAACGCCTGCATCGCCTTCACGATCCGCGCGCCGTCGTTCTCACTGACATACCGGCTTTTCATCGGCACCCGCACCAGATCAAGCCCCGACCCCGCCGCCAGCGGCACGTCATTCACCGTCTGGCGCAGGCTGATCACCGTGCGGATGCCGAACGCCTCCAGCGCGGCAAACCCCTCGCGGCCCGGCTGCCCGCCCCGATAAAACTCGGGCGTCACCTGCCACAAGTTCTCGCTCCCGGCCAGTTCCGGCCGCACCGGCACCGCCCAGTCCGCCGGGCGCGCCGCCTCCTCCAGCCCCGGCGTCGCCCGCCAGGATGACGGCAGCACGGACCGCCACGCATCGCGGGCGCGGGCGGCCAGATCATCGGTTTGCAGGGATTTCGTGGCGGGCATGGCGGTCCTTTCGCAGCCAGACTAGGGGAAAACCAGGGGCTCGCAAAGGGGGGAGACCCGCCGACGCCCCCGCCCGCCCGGCAAACTGCATCGACACAAGGCGCAAATCATGGCATTGTTTCCAAAATAACAAAAGAACGAGCAGCACAACATGTGGAAACCCCAGCTTCTAGCCCTGCTTTCGCTTGCGGCCTGTGATGGCCTTGGCGGTCTGACCAACGACACCCCGACCACCAGCAATCCCTATCCGCCGCTGACCCTGTCCTCGGCCGTCGGCAAGACCTATGTCCCGGCCGGGCCGACGATGGTGACAGGAAACGGTTTTGACGTGGTGGGTGATCGCAGCGCGACGATCACCGTGATTTCAGCGACCCAGCTTCTGGTCAACAATTCCCTGACCTTGAACCTGCAATCCGACGGCAAGACGTTCAAATCAGATGACGGAAGCTACAAGCTCGTGGTGAACGGTAATGTGGAAGGGTTCACAACCGACCAGGTCCTGTACATGCTCGCGTCTGAAGAGTTGAAAGTCGAAGGCCAATGGCAGACCACTGCCTATGTCATGGGCAATACGACGCCGGCCGCGGATATTCCGACAAGCGGCACGGCAACCTATTCCGGCAAGATGACCGTGTTCAATGACGCCGGGGTCGAGACGACGATGGAAGGGCCGACCCTGACGGTTGACCTTCAACGCGCCACGGTGAATGGCACCGTTCCCTATGGAACAAACGTTGCGACCTTGACGCCGACCACGCTTGACCAAGGGACCTTCCTGACAACGATGAGCTCGGGCGGATCAACCCCGGTGATCACGGGCACGATTGACGGGACGATGTTCGGGGCAAGCGGCAAGGAAATCGCAGGCACCGTCGGCATCCAGTACAATCCCGGCGGCACCGCGACTGAAAGTGTCGTTGGCTATTACGGCACCACCACGCCCTAAACCGCCTGAAACGTGATCTTCCGCTTCAGGAACTGCACCGCCATGGACGAGACATACCCGGGATCGCCAGTGGTCAGGAATTTGGACTCCATGCCAGCGCCGATGAACTCCGGCCGCCGGGCAAGGTAATCGGCCAGCGCCTCGGCCACGAGGTTGGGCTGGCTGTAGACCTTCACCCCCGGCCCCAAAGCCTCGCGGAAGGCAGCCTCGACCAAGGGGTAATGCGTGCAGCCCAGCACCGCCGCCTCGGGATGCGGCATCCGGCGCTTCAGCGATTCGACATGGCTGCGCACCAGCGCCTCGGCCAGGATCTCGTCGCCCTGCTCCAGCGCGTCCACCACCCCGGCGCAGGGCTGGGCTTCCACATCGACGCCAATGGCGCGAAACGCCAGTTCGCGCTGAAACGCTCGGCTCGCCACCGTCGCAGGCGTTGCAAACAGCGCCACGTTCTGCACCGCCACCTGACGCGGCGGCGAGTTGTCGCCCCACTGCCGTTCGGTCAGCGCCTCGATCAGCGGCACGAACACCCCCAACACCCGCTTGTCCGCCGGCACCCAGGTTTCCTGCATCCGCTTCAAGGCGGCGGCCGAGGCGGTGTTGCAGGCCAGGATCACCAGATCGCAGCCCTCGGCCCACAAGCGCTCGACCGCCGCGCAGGTCAGGTTGAAAATATCGTCCGGGGTCCGCACCCCGTAAGGCGCATGGGCGTTGTCGCCGAAATAGACGAAGGGCACATCCGGCAGACGCCGCGTCAGCGCATCCAGCACCGTCAGGCCGCCCAGCCCCGAATCAAACACGCCGACCGCCATGCTTGCCCCCCCACTAGCCGAGGGGCATAGGGCCCGTCAGCGGGTTCTGTATTTCGCCTCGAACTCGTGGCCATAGGCCAAGGATCGCATCGGCGTAAGGGAAAGCTGATAGGTCGCCTTGCGCAGGAAGTCCATCATCGCCGTCGCATCCCCGGAATGGGCGGCCAATGTGCTGGACTCCAGCGGACGGCCCACCACTACCTGAACGGGCTGGTCCACCCGCGACTTGAACTCCTTGATCAAAAGCCCCAGCCGCAGCGCATAGTTGATGTGGCTGGCGATCTGGAACAGGCGCGAGTTCTGCCCCTCGAAGAAAATCGGCACCACGGTGGCCCGGGATTTGGCAATCATCTTGGCGGTGAAATTGCGCCAGCTTGGGTCCATCGCAGGCGAGAACAGCTTGGCGGCGGTCGAAACCGTCCCGCCCGGAAACACCCCGATCGCGCCGCCTTGCCCCAGATAATCCAGCGCCGTGGCGCGGGTTTTCAGGTTCAGCGCCAGTGCCGCCTTGGTCTCGTCAAACGAGATCGGCAGCACGATCTTCTGCAATTCCTGGGCGCCGACAAACACCGAATTGGCCAGAATGCGGAAATCCCCCCGCACCCGGTCCAGCAAATGCCCCATCATCAGCCCGTCCAGAATGCCGTAAGGATGGTTCGATACCAGCACCAGCGGCCCGTCTGCCGGAATATCCGCCAGGGCGCCACGCACCACGTCAAGACTCAACCCATAGCGTTCCGGGATCACCTGCCAGAAGCTGCGTCCCTGCGCCAACTCGTCCTCATAGCCTGCGGCGCGGCGGATCAACTTGCCGCGCCCCCCCACCGCCTCCAGCGTTCGGATCACGGCACGTCCGGGCGCTGACTTGGCCGAAGAGGCATAAGAGATGTCGCGGGCGGGATCGGTGGGTCTGATGGCAGCGGTCATGCGCACTCCGAAAGGCATCACGCCCCGGTAACGGAGCAATGACAGAATGACCATCGGGGGTGACAGCGGTGTGACAGGGGACCTCAGGACAGCCACTTGCCCGTGGCTCGCCCGTGGCCCGCCCGTGGCCCGCCCGTGGCCCGCAAGCCGCAACTGGAAAAAACCCGTGGCGACGAGCCACAGGACTTTCTTGAAAACCGCTTCCAGTCCACTATGTGCGCAAGTGTCGGACAAATGAATTGCAAATTCTGCATGGCAGGCATGAGGCCGGGCCATAAGGGTTGGGGGACTTCCCATGGATTGGGACAAGTTGCGGATCTTTCACGCGGTGGCCGAAAAGGGCAGCCTGACCCATGCCGGGGAAACGCTGCACCTGTCGCAATCCGCCGTCAGCCGCCAGATCCGCGCGCTGGAAGAATCGCTTTCGGCCACGCTGTTTCACCGCCACGCGCGCGGGCTGATCCTGACCGAACAGGGCGAGTTGCTGTTCGAGGCGACCTCTCAGATGATCCGCCGGCTCGATGCCGCTGCCGCCCGCATCCGCGATTCGGAAGACGAGGTGCTGGGCGAATTGCGCGTCACCACCACCACCGGTTTCGGCACGCTGTGGCTCGCGCCGCGTCTGGCCAAGCTTTACGCCAAATATCCGGCGCTGAAGATCGACCTGATGCTGGAAGAACGGGTGATGGACCTGCCGATGCGCGAGGCTGACGTGGCCATCCGCATGAAGGAACCCACGCAAGCCGACCTGATCCGCAAGCGCCTGATGCAGATTCGCATGCGGCTTTACGCAACGCCCCAATATCTGGCCGCTCAGGGCACGCCGACCTCGATGGATGATTTCACCCAGCACCGCCTGATCTGCCAGCACGCCGGCACGCCTCAGGTTGCCGCCGGCGCCCAGCTTTCGGCCGAACTGATGAGCCATGACCTTCAGTCCACTCTGACGGTGAACAACTATTTCGGCGTGCTTCAGGGGGTGTTGAACCACCTTGGCATCGGCGTTCTGCCCGATTACCTGACGGCGGATTTCCCGCAACTGGTGCGCGTCTTGCCCGATGTGGAAAGCGCCGATGTTCCGGTGTTCATCGCCTACCCTGAAGAACTGCGCCATTCCAAGCGCGTGGCGGCGTTCCGCGATTTCATCACCGAGGAAATCACCGCCTACCGCAAGCAGCACCAACAGCAGGCATAGGATTTAGCCGCCATGCACCAGACGCATGGCGGTAATGCTGCTTTTGCAGCGCCCCGCATGTTGCCGCTAACATCGCCAAGTCCTATATCGGTTTGCGAGGCGGTAATTGAGTTCGCTCTTGCCTCCTCATACCTCCCTGTTGGACTTGGCCGAGCGAAAGCTCGGCCTTTTTTTTGGTTTCGCACAAATTATGCTGCGATTGCTTCAACTTAAGTCAACATCGCGCGCCGTTTGATCAGGAAGGCGGCATCTGCGGAACTGGGCGCCAGCCGAATCGCCGCATCGAACGCCGCCCGCGCCGCCTCGGCCGCACCCGCCCGGCGCAGAAGTACCGCCTACGCCGCGTGATAGGGCTGATAGGCGGACAGATCGGCCTCAAGCCCCTCCAGCAGCGCCAGGGCTGCCGGCAGCGCCCCGGTTTCCGCCAGCGCCACGGC
>JANLQT010000596.1:0-2863 GCA_031368035.1 Rhodobacterales bacterium
GCCCGCAGCGGCTTCTCCCGCCGCTGCTTGTTCAGCATGCATTCACTAGATGCCACGATCACCTTCGGCCCTGGGGCCTTGGTCGTCAGCGCCTCTTTGATCAGGTCGCGCAGTCGCGCGACGTCATAGGTGCGGTCCACCTCGCGCACCCAATCAATCCCTATCCCCTTGATCGCCTTGGAAATCGGGTTCTTCGTGGACTTGGTGGCGTTGTCCGCACGCGAAGACATCACGTCCTGCCCGCCCGTCGCCGCCGAGTAGAAATTGTCCACCACCAGCGCCACACCGTCCGACTTGTTGAACGCCATGTTGGTGAACGAGGAACTTAAGCCGTTGTGCCAGAACCCGCCGTCGCCAATGAACGCGATGGCCCGCTTCTCGCCCCCGCCATCAAACGCCCCGTTGGCCGCCGGACCAAGCCCGAACCCCATCGTGGCCCCGCCAATTTCAAACGGCGGCAGCGCGCCGAACAAATGGCAGCCGATATCAGCGGCGATCTGGTGCTTGCCGAGTTCCTTTTCCACCAGCTTCATCGCCGCGAAGATCGGCCTTTCGGGGCAGCCCACGCAGAACCCCGGCGGCCGGATCGGCACGGTCTTGGTCAGGTCGGGGATCGCCGGCTTGTCCATGTTCGGCGCGCGCACCATCGCGGGCAGCATGTCCGGAGCGGCAATCTTCAGAAACCCCTCCACCGCGTTCAGCATGACCGAGCCAGTGTATTCCCCGGCCATCGGGAACAGCCCCTTGCCGTGCAGTTTCACCGACGCCCCGGCACGGTAGAGGAAGCTGCCAAGCTGAGTCTCGATGAACTCCGGCTGGCCCTCTTCGACCACCAGCAGGTGATCCTTGCCCGCAGCGAACTCCAAGAACTCCGCCGCGATCATCGGCCAGGTCACGTTCAGCACATAGATCGGCACCTGCGTCTCGCCGGTCAGGCTCGCCAGCCCCAGCCGCTGCAACGCCCGGATCACCCCGTTGTACATCCCCCCCTGCACGACGATGCCAAACGGAGCATCCCTGGGCCCGAACACCTCGTTCAACCCGTTGTCGCGGATGAACTTTTCCGCCGCAGGCCAGCGGACCTTCACCTTCTCCTGCTCTTGCACATAAGACATCGGTGGCAACACGACCCGCGCGAAATCGCTGCGCGGATTGGCCACCGCCTCCCGCACCGTCAACTTCGGGCGAACATTATCCCGGCATTCAAAACTCCCGGTGACATGGCAGGACCGTATCCGCACCATCAGCATCACCGGAGAATTGCTCGCCTCTGACAAGGCAAACCCATCCCCCACCGCCTTGACAATGCTGGGCAAATTCGGCCTCGGGTCCAGCAGCCAGAACTGCGACTTCATCGCAAAGGCCTGCGTCCGCTCCTGCATGATGGATGAACCTTCGCCGTAATCCTCGCCCACGATCACCAGCGCCCCGCCGTTCACCCCGGCTGACGAAAGGTTCGCCAAAGCGTCAGAGGCGACGTTCACCCCCACCGGCCCCTTGAACGTCACCGCCCCCCGGATCGGATAATGGACCGAGGCCGCCAGCATCGCCGCCGCCGCCGCCTCATTCGCATTGGCTTCGAACCGCACGCCCAGATCGGCCAGCAAATCCTGTGCATCCGACAGCACGTCCATCAGATGCGAGATCGGCGCGCCCTGATATCCGCCGACATAGCCGACGCCATTCTCCAGCAGAGCCTTGGTCAGCGCCAGAATCCCCTCGCCGGTGAAGGTCGTCCCCGCGCCCTGCTTCAGATGCTCGACTTCCGCTTTGAAGGACCGTTCTGCCATGATCTGCTCTCAATAATCGTGTTTGCGGATGTTGCCGTGGATCTTCTGCAAAGTCGCGACAAAGGCGAGCGCCTCGCCTGCGTCGATGCCCTTGAACATCGCTTGATAGGTCTCTGCCATATGCGGCCACAGGATTTCAAACTTCGCCCGCCCGGCCTCGGTGATGAAAACCCGGACCGCCCGGCTGTCGCTGGCATCCACCTCGCGCCGGACCAGACCATCCGCCTGCAAAGCGTCCAGCGCCCGGCTCAACGTGCTTGCCTCGACAATCGCATGCACCGCGAGTTGCCCAACAAGCAGCCCGTCCATCACCGACAACGCCGCCAGCGCCCGCATTTTCGGCGTGGTCAGCCCCAGCTTGGCCATCTCCGCCCGGATCGAGGCGTTATAGCGGCCCATGATGCGGTTCATCAGATAGGGCGGGTAGTTCGACAACCCGATCTCGCCGAGCCGGAGAATGGAAGAATCGTCCGTCATGCGCCCAGCCTCTTCGCCGCATTGAAGCCCGACCCGCCGCCAAGACCCGGTCCCGGATGCGCGGAAGCGCCGATGTGGATTAGCCCCCGCACGATACCGGTGCCATTCGTGGAATGGGCAAAAGGTCGGAAGATAAAGAACTGGTCGATGGAGCAAGCCCCGCCATAGGGATCGCCGCCGACAAGATTGACATTCATCGCCTCCAGATCTTTCGGCGAATAGGCACGCCGCGCCAGCTTGATCGCGGCGAAGTCCTTGATGTGACGGGAAAGAATGCTCTCCACCCGGTCCGCAAACGCTTCGCGCACCGCATCCCAATCCTTGCCCGCAATCTCACCGCCCGCATCCCCCTTGATCACCCGAGGCGCATCCGGGATTTGCAGCCACAGCACCGCCTTGCCCGGCGGGCAGCGTGACGGATCAAGTCGGCTCGGCTGCCCGACGCAGATCGTCGGCACCACTGGCAGCATCCCCCGCTCTGCCTCATTCGCCGATTTCGACACCGCGTCGATCCCGTCCGACAGATGGATCAGCGCCACATCGTCCAGCCCCGGCGTCAGCCATTCCGGGGGCCGGTCCAAGGCAAAGTGCAGTTG
>JANLQT010000626.1:0-2007 GCA_031368035.1 Rhodobacterales bacterium
GGTCCGATCCGCCGCCGAACTGCGGGTTCCAGGTGGTCGAGAAGAAGAATTTCGATGCCGGGAAAAGCTGGAAGAAATGAATGGTTTCAAACAGCAGCGAGGCGATGATCCCAACCGTCGTCATCACGGCAATCAGCGAGCAGCCGATCAGCAGCGCCATCGAGAACTTCTCGGTCGCGTTGCGGGCGCGGTACTCTGGCGTGATCTGCCGCCAGGCGAGGCCGAACCCCGCCAGCGCCGCCAGCGCGGTCGCAAGGCTAAGCCAGACGCGAGAGCGGTGCTTTCCCGCCTCCAGCGCCGTCGCTGCCGCGATCATTCCGGGCGTGGCGGTGCCTTGCAGCGTGACCTTCCGGGCCTTGAGCTGTTCTGTCAGCGCCGTCACATCGGTCGAGGGGGTCTGGCCGGAGGCGTAGATCGCGCTGAGGCCGTCGGCCATCCGCAGCACATCGGCCGTCACGGCTTCTATCGACCGCGACTCTGTGACATCGTCCGGCCCAAGCAGCGCCATGGCGCGGTTTTGCAGCATCGGGCCCTGCACGATCAGCCAGAGGGTGATCAGGATCAGCGCAGGCACGGCGGCGGCAATGGCGGCGGCGCGGCCGTAAAAGGCGGGCAGCGAGTGCAGTTTGCGGCTGTCACCGCCGGCAAGGCTGATCGCCCGCGCGCGGCCGGCGACATAGGCAAACACCGTCAGGACAGCGAGCAGCAAAAGCAGGGGGCCGAGTTGCATCGGGGGGGACTTTCCTGGGGGCGGCGGCAGGCGGAACGGGGCGCGGGGAAAACCCAGCGCCCCGTCTGGATCGGGCAGCTTACTTCAGCGGTGCCATTTCAGTCATCGCTTCCACCGCAGCCTGGGTGTCAGCCAGCATCGGGTCGGGCACCAGGCCGTATTCCACCAGCTTGCCATCCGGACCGGCCATATCGTCGGACACGAAGAAGGCCACATATTCCTTCAGGCCGGCAACCACGCCGATGTGCTGCTTTTTCACATACATGAACAACGGGCGCGACACCGGATAGGAGCTGTCGGCGATCGTGGCGACCGACGGCACGATTCCGGCCATCGACGCGACTTTCAGCTTGTCGGTGTTGTTTTCGTAGAACGACAGGCCAAACACGCCGACGGCCTGCTTGTTGGCAGCCAGACGCGCCAGGGTCTCGGGATAGTCGCCGTCGATATCGACCGAGACGCCATCGGTGCGCGGGGTGTCGCAGGCCTTCTTGGCCTCGTCGGACTTGGCTTTGTCATCGGCGGCGGTCGAAGCGGCAACCAGCATCTCCAGCACGCCGGCTTCCTTGCAGCCGGCTTCCAGAACCTTCTGGTTGAAAACCTCACGCGTGCCGTGCTTGGTGCCGGGAATGAAGGTCAGGATGTCTTGCGCCGGCAGGGCCGGGTTCACATCGGCCCAGGTCTTGGCGGTGTTGTCCACCAGCGCGCCGTCCTTGACCACCTTGCCGCCGATGGCCAGATAGACGTCTTTGGCGGTCAGCGCGAAGTCCGGGCCGGCGATGTCCGAGGCGAAGACGATACCGTCATAGCCGATGCGGACTTCCATGATCTGGGTGACGCCGTTCTTGGTGCAGGTGTCGATGTCGCCTTGGGTGATCTTGGACGAAGAGTTCGCGATATCGACGGTGTCGTCGCCCACGCCTTCGCACAGTTTCTTGCGGCCAGCGCCCGACCCGCCGCCTTCAACGACCGGGGTCTTGAAGGTGCCTTGTTCGCCGAATGCTTCGGCCACGATGGTGGCATAGGGCAGCACGGTCGAGGACCCGGTGACTTGCAACTGGTCACGGGCTTCGGCGAAACTTGCCGAGACGGCGAGCACTGCGAGCGCCGAGATGGCGACTTTGGTCATGGACATGGAGGTCTCCTTGGACATCTGGACCGGGGTGTTTCCCCGTCTCCCCCGGCTTTAGGGCTGCTGACCAAAGGTTTTGTGACAGTCATGTAACAGTTTCATGAACCCTGTGAGGGCCTGCTCTGGCGGCCTGCAGGAGGGAAGC
>JANLQT010000663.1:0-2760 GCA_031368035.1 Rhodobacterales bacterium
GCTTCATTCCAGGCAAGCCATCCGTCTTTTGGGGCATAGAACACCCAGGCGCCGTCCTGCCAGGCGGCGATTTGGGTCGCGCGCCCGGCCCAGAGGCCGGTGGGCGCGGGGCCGATGATCCAGCGCTGGCCGTCGGCGGGCACCCCCGGCGGCGCGGACAGGGCTGCACTTTTGACCGAGATTTGCACCAGCGCATCGAGAAACCGCAGGCTCTCATTTACCGTGACATGCTTCTGCGATTGGCTGGCCGCGAGATAGGGCAGCGCAAGGTTGGTCGATTGGCTCATGCCAATGCCTCCGAGGGTTCAAGGTGAAAGGATCAGACGAAGGCTTCGGCGGTAGCCCCGCGGCCCAGCGCGCCGATCTGGAAGACGCGAAAGCGCAGGGTGGTGACGGGCCCGCCGAAATCTGCGACCATCATCGCAGCGGTGTAGAGGAACGAGGGCGTGCCGATGCCAGACACCGTGCGCACCACCGCCGCGCCGTTCAGGATTTCCAGATCATAAGCTTCCGCCGCCTCGCCAAGTGGCACCTCGACCAGCACCCAACTGTCGCCACTCGCGACCCGCGTGCGCCGCAGCCATGTCAGCAACAAGTCGCCACCGGGCTGCGGCACCCCGCGCAATTGCGCCGGACTGAACGGACGCAGCCCGCGCCCCGAGGGCGTGAAGGCGAGTTGCAGGTTCAGCGGGTCCGCGGCCGCCGCAGTTGACGGCCCGATCCGCCAGTTTGCGGGCAGGCCGACATCGCTTTCACTGATGGCGATCGGGGTGACGGCGGCATTCAGGCCCACCACCCGTGCGCTTGCCGGAGCAAGGTTGGCAATTGAACTTTCCGTGCCGAACTGGCCGCGCAGCAAGTGGGTCAGTTTCCAGCGCCCCGGGCTTTGCAGCGCCGCCGTGCCGAACTGCACGATTTCCCAAACATCGGGCGCGGTCTCGATGGCTATAGGATTGGCCCCGGCCAGCAGCGCCTCGTCGTCCAGGCCGGCGAACGAGCCCGAAGCAACATCGACCCAAAGCTCGTTGCCATTGTCAAACCGCCAAACTGGGCCCGCATAGAAATCGAACGCCAACGTGCCGATCCGCGCGGGCTGGCCCACGGTGCCCAGCGCAGTGAACCCGTCAGTCGACGGACTGCGCCAGATCAGCGCCGATCCATACCACGGGGCTGCGAAGACCGCCGAATAGGGGCGATGCGCCGGGATATCGTCGGCAAGTTGCGGCAGGTTCATCAGAATTGCCGCCGGTGGACCGAACACCGTCGGCGCGACGAAGGCAGGTGTTCGTTCCGGCCCCGGCGGCAGATCGTAGAGCGCCTGATCAGTGCGCTTGGCCTCGATCCGCCGCGCGCCGCCGTCGGTGATCCGGGCCAGAACATAGTCGGGCGTGCGACCGTCATGTTCCAGCCGGATCACGTCGGTCGGGTCCAACGCCAACCGGGATGGCGGCACCGCAAAGGCCGCGTCTTCGCGTCCCTCCCATTCCTCAAAAAGCGCGCGGCGGGCGGCGCGGTCCGCCAGCGCCGCCGGATAGACGATGGAGAATTGCTCGGTCCGCACCCGGGCGGTGTCGACGGTGATCCGGCGCGCTTCGACCGAGAGGGCGCCATAATCCTCGTCGGGCATCAGCAATCGCCATTTGAGCGCGCGAGGAAGTTCGGTTTCCTGCGCGCGCGTGAAACTGATGTCCTCCGCATTGCGTTCGGTGATCACCAGCGTGTCTGCCGCGATCTGGGCGACGGCGGCGCGACCGCGGGGCACAAAGCGCAATTGGCCGCCGGACTCGACGACATCGAAGCCGTAGAACTGCGCCAGCGGTGCGATCGAGGCGCGGGCGCTCTCGATGGCGGTGATGGCGTAGCCGGGCACGGTGGCCGCGAGTTGGCTCACATCGATCAGGTCCAGCGGCACGCCGCCGGTGCGGCAGAGCTCGCGGACCAATTCTGCCAGGCCGCAGCCACCGATCCGCCCGGTCAGCCAATGCCCCAAGCGATAATTGTCGATGTCCGACCAGACATCCGAGCGCACCGGAAAGGCCGGGTATGGCCGGGCGTCCCATGTCCAGATGGCGATTTCGGCCGCGTCGATCATCCGGCCGGAATAGATACCTGACGTCGGGTTTTTGGCCGGATCATTCCAATAGGGATAGAGCGCTTCGATATAGCGACGCTGGACGAGGTCATCCTGATAGCCCCGGGAAAAGTAGGGCAGGAAGGATTCCGAGGACTTCGGATCATAGAACACATTCGGCTGGTTGGTGCCACGATCAACCGCTGGTGCCCCGGCTTCGGTAAAGCGGACCCGTTTCGATTGCGGCACCCATGCCGTGGGCGATCCGCTCTGCACCCCGCCGGGGCGGTTGAAGTGTTGGTTCAGCCAGAAGCTGCGGACATCTTTGGTCCGAAACACCCAGGGCTTGCCATAGGCGCCATCGGTGACCGGCGTCCGGGTCTGCGCGGCGCGATCAGCATCCGAGGCATAGAACCAGTCAATCCCTTCGCCGCCATCGATGTTCGACTGCAGATAGGGCAGGTCATAGATCGCGGGCCAGCCCGCCAGGGCGTCTAGGTGCTGATCGCCGTCGCGCCAATCCGACAGCGGCATATAGTTATCAATGCCCACGAAGTCGGTGTTAGCATCGGCCCAGATCGGATCGAGGTGAAAAAACAGATCACCAGTGCCGTCCTGCGGCTGGTGGCCAAAATATTCCGACCAGTCCGCCGCATAGCTGATCTTCGTGCTTCCGCCGAGGATGCTGC
>JANLQT010000352.1:0-3885 GCA_031368035.1 Rhodobacterales bacterium
TCATTGCCCCGGTTCCACAGCCCATGGAAATCGGACGCAAGTTCATACAGGTAAAACGCGATTCTATGCGGTTCATTGCCCTTGGCCGCAATCTCGACCAGCCGCGGCCATTCCGCGATCTTCTTGGCCATGTCGATTTCCGCCGCATGACCCAACTTGGTCAGATCGGCCCCGGCGAGTGTCGCATCATCCACCGCCAGCCCCATCTCACGCGCCTTCCGCAGCACCGAATTGATCCGGGCCGAGGCATATTGGACATAAAACACCGGGTTGTCCTTGGACTGTTCCAGCACCTTTGCGAAGTCGAAATCCAGCGCCACGTCGTTTTTGCGCGTCAGCATCATGAACCGGGTGACTTCCGCCCCCGCCTGCTCGACCACATCGCGCAAGGTGACAAACGTGCCCGCCCGCTTGGACATCTTGAACGGCTCGCCGTTTTTCCACAGCTTCACCAACTGGATCAGCTTGATGTCCAGCACCACTTTCTCATCCGACAGCGCCGCCACCGCCGCCTTCATGCGCTTGACATAGCCGCCATGGTCGGCGCCCAGAATGTCGATCAGCTCGTCAAAGCCGCGCTTCACCTTGTCGAAGTGATAGGCAATGTCCGGCGCGAAATAGGTCCAGGACCCGTCCGATTTCATCACCGGCCGGTCCACGTCATCGCCATAAGCGGTGGACCGGAACAGCGTCTGGGTGCGCGGTTCCCAATCCTCGGGCGTCTTGCCCTTCGGCGGCTCCAGCACGCCTTCGTAGATCAGGCCCTTGGCGCGCAGGGTTTCCAGCGCCGCCTCGATCAACCCGGTGCCATACAGCGCCTTTTCCGACGAATAGACATCCATCCGGACGTTCAGCGCCGCCAGATCGCCCCGGATCATCTCCATCATCATCAGCGTGGAAAATTCGCGCAAATCCGCCAGCCACACCGATTCCGGCTGGTCCAGCAGGCTGCGCCCGTATTTGGCCTTCAGCGCCTCGCCCACCGGCACCAGATAATCGCCCGGATACAGCCCTTCGCGGATTTCCGGCTCCAGCCCATTGGCCTCGCGGTAGCGTTCAAACGCCGACCGCGCCAGCACATCGACCTGCGCCCCGCCGTCGTTGATGTAATACTCCCGCGTGACCTGCCAACCGGCAAACGCCAACAAAGATGCAAGCGCATCGCCCACAACCGCGCCCCGCACATGGCCAACATGCATCGGCCCCGTCGGATTGGCCGAGACAAATTCCACGTTGACCTTTCGCCCCGCGCCAAGCTGCGAGCGGCCATAATCGCGGCCCGTCTCCAGCGCGGTCTTGACCACGCCTTGCCACACCGGCGCCGCCAGTTTCAGGTTCAAAAACCCCGGCCCGGCCACATCTGCCGCCTCGATCCGTCTATCGCGCAAAAGCCGCTCCGACAAAGCCTCCGCCAGCGCCCGGGGCTGCTGGCTCGCCGGCTTGGCCAGCACCATCGCGGCATTGGTCATCATGTCGCCATGCCCCGGATCGCGCGGCGGCTCGACCGACACATTGGTCATGTCAAGCCCGGCGGGCAGCAATCCCTCGGCGGCCATGGCGGCCAGTTCGGCCAGCACAAGCGCGCGGAATTCGGCGAAGAGGTTCATCTGATCAAATCCTGTCTCAAGGCTTTGGCAATGCCAGAGGCGCGAAGGCAGGTCAAGCAAGGCAAGAAAAAGCCGGGGGGTTTGACACCCCCCGGACCCCCGGTCGGATATTTGGGGAAGATGATTGGGTCAGGGAGTGGGTTTGGTCGAGGCGTCTCCCGACCGCCGCAGGTAATGCGCTTCGCGGGCGCCAAAGAAAAAGGTGGTCACGGCGCCGATCAGCCACCACAGCGGCTGCGGAATGGCGGAAAGCGCCTGCATTCGCGCCTCGAACCCCGTGGGGTCGATGGCAGCGTCCAGGAACAGCGCCAGCGCAAGGCAGGCGGCGAGCGGTCGCGGCAGCCGGTTCGCCGCGTCGATAAGGCCGTCATAGCCCCGGCGCGCCTTGGGGCTTTCCGGAAGGACTTGCGGCAAGGGCGCGGCGCCCTCGGTGCCAAAGGCGATGCCTTCGGCGGTGGTGCCAACCTGGGTCAGAATGTCAGCCATGATGCCTCCGTTACAGCCAATGCAGGGTGCGGGCGTGGTGTTCGGCCTCCGTCAGCCACAGGGCCTCGGGCAGGAATTGCTCGGCGCGCAAGATCCAGCCGGCCTTGCCACCGTCCCGGCGGCGAACATACTTGCGGCTGGACGGGCGGGCGCCGGCGAGGGCGTAATAGTAGTCGCGCCGCGCCAGGGCATAGTCCCGCGCCAGTTGCGCCGCCCCCTGCGCGGCCGCAGCGGCGCGCACGGCGGTCAGTGTCCTGGCCCCGATCGCGCCATCATCCAGCACCGGCGCCGTGGGGGAATTCAGCAGCCGCTGCAACAGCTTGACCGCCGTGGCGCCCGCATTGACATACATGTCAAACACGCCGGGTTGCAGCTCGGCCGGCAGCAAATCCAGATGCGGGCGCAGGAAATAGCGATCGACGAACAGCGATACCGCCTGATCGGACCGCAGCGCGGCCACGTCGCCGATATCCACGCGGCCATCGCCGGTGTTGTCCAGCCCCGCGCCCCGCAGCGTCGCCAGCGTCACCCCGTATTTCGTCGGCCCACCCGGATCGGCCGGATCGTTCACGAACCCGCCCTCCCGCGCGACGATCTCTTCGGCCAAGGCGCGCACGCCGTTCAGGCTGATGTCCATGCAAAGCCCCCTTTGTGTGTGGGGACAGATTGCGCGTTTCGCCTTAGGGTTGCCTTACCCCGGCGCGCGCTGCTGTTGCCTTAACTGCCGGGCGCCTTGGGGTCCTTGTAGATGCCTTGAGCCTTCAACGCCTCGACGACTTCCTTGGGCATATAGGTCTCGTCATGCTTGGCGAGGATTTCCGTCGCCACAAAGGTCTGACCCTGCATCTGCCCCAGCCCGACCATGCCCGCGCCTTCCTTGAACAGGTCCGGCAGCACGCCCTTGTACATCACCGGCACGGTAGACTTGCTGTCGGTCACCGAAAAGCTGACCGACCCATCCGTGCCCTGCTGGATCGAGCCGTCCGTCACCAGCCCGCCGATACGGAACACTTCCCCGACCTTCGGCGGATCGGTCATCACCTGCGTCGGTGAGCGGAAATAGTTGATCCCGTCCCGCATCGCATAGCCGATCAGCGCGGTGGACAGCCCAAGTGCCACGAAGGCCACCAGAATGATCTGGATGCGCCGGGTCTTCTTCAGGTTCTTCAAGCCAGCCATATCCGCCTCACGGGAACATCGGGGCAAGCATCAGCCCCAGGGTTTCGGGCAGCCCCAGCATCAGATTGGCGTTCTGGATCGCCTGCCCCGAGGAGCCTTTGGTCAGGTTGTCCAGCACGCTGACAACCACCGCGCGCCCCGCGATCCGGTCGCCGATCACGCCCAGATGGCAGAAGTTTGACCCCTGAATATCGCGGGTAGAAGGCAACTGGCCAAAGGAGAGCACCCGCAGGAAAGGCTCGGATGCATAAGCCTTCTCAAGCACTTCATGCACGATCTTCGCGTCACCCTTCACATAAACCGTCGCCAGAATCCCCCGGTTCATCGGCAGCAGATGCGGCGTGAACTGCACCAGCACCGGGCGCCCGGCGATCTTCGAGAACTCCTGATCGAACTCGCCCAGATGCCGGTGCTTGCCGCCTGCGGAATAAGTATGGGTGCCGCCAGACAGCTCGGCGTGCAGCAGGTTTTCCTTCAAGCTGCGCCCTGCCCCAGACACCCCGGCCTTCAGGTCGATCAGGATGCTGTCAAGGTCGATCACCCCCGCGCCAATCAACGGGCGCAGCGCAAACTGCCCCGTGGCGGCATTGCAGCCGGTGCCCGCAACCAGCCG
>JANLQT010000693.1:0-1813 GCA_031368035.1 Rhodobacterales bacterium
GCGGCGGCGATGGTGGCGGCGGTGGGGCGATCATAGCCCAAGGCCCGGGTCAGCAGGTAGGCGACCACGGATTTCACCACCAGGATCACCGCGATGGTGGCGAGGACCGGCAGCGGATGTGTCACCAGGATGGCCGGATTGAACAACATGCCGACCGAGACGAAGAACAGCACGGCAAAGGCGTCGCGGAACGGCAGCACGTCTTTGGTGGCCTGCGCCGACAGAGTGGAACCGGCCATGACCATGCCCGCGACGAAGGCGCCCAGCGCGAAGCTGACACCGAACAGGGTTGCCGCGCCGTAAGCGACGCCCAGCGCGACGGCGAGGACGGACAGGCGGAACAGCTCTCGCTGGCCGGTCAGGGCAGTGTAGTGCAGGATTTCGGGGATGACGCGGCGGCCGACGACCCACATCAGAAGGACAAAGGCGATGATTTTGCCGAAGGTCCACAGCAGCACCCAGGCGAGGTCGGCCATGGGGACAGTTTCCGCCGTCCCGCCCAGCAGGCCCGACAGCGGCGGGATCAGCACGAGCGCGACCAGGGTGACAAGGTCTTCCACCACCAGCCAGCCCACCGCGATCTGGCCGCGCGGGGTTTTCAGCATGCCCCGGTCTTGCAGGGCGCGCATCAGGACCACGGTCGAGGCGACCGACAGCGACAGGCCGAAGATCAGCCCTGCCCCAAGGCCCCAGCCGAGCGCATAGGCCAGGCCCGCGCCTGCTGCCGTCGCCAGCGCGATCTGCACCAGCGCGCCGGGGATGGCGATGCCTTTGACGGCCAGAAGATCCCGGGGGTGAAAGTGCAGGCCGGTGCCGAACATCAGCAGGATCACCCCCATTTCCGCCAGTTCAGAGGCGATTTCCTGATTGGCGACGAAGCCCGGGGTGAACGGCCCCAGCAGGATCCCGGCCAGAAGATAGCCCGCAATCAGCGGCAGCCGCACCAGATGCGCCAAGATGCCCATCACCAGCGCCAGCGACAGGCCCACGGCGATGGTCGAAATCAGCGGCAAGTCATGCGGCATCGGGCTGTGGCCTCCTGTGGCTCGGGTCAGCCGATCTGGCTCGCCGCCATCACGGCCATGTTCAGAATGTCGTTCACCGTCGAATTGGTCGAGCAGATCTGGATCGGTTTGCTGACGCCGGTCAGAATCGGGCCGATCACTGTGGCTCCGGCCATTTCCTGCATCAGTTTGACCGAAATCGACGCGGAATGGCGGGCCGGAACGATCAGGATATTGGCCGGGCCAGTCAGGCGGCAGAACGGGTATTGCGCCATGACATCGGGGTTCAGGGCGACATCGACGGTCATTTCGCCATCGTATTCGAAATCGACGCCCAGCTTGTCCAGCACCACGGGGGCGAGGTGCATCTTGGTGGCACGCTCGCTGACGGGGTAGCCGAAGGTCGAGAACGAGACGAAGGCGACGCGGGGTTCAAGGCCGAGGTGGCGGGCAACTCCGGCGGCCTTGATGGCGATGTTGGCGAGGTCTTCCTCTTCGGGCCATTCGTGCACAAGTGTGTCGGCGATCATCACGATGCGGCCGCGGTTCAGAAGGACAGTGACGCCGACCGCGCCGTCCGAGGCTTTGGCATCGAAGACGTGGTTCAGCAGGCTCAGCACATGCGCCGATTTCCGGGTGGCGCCCGTCACCAAGGCGTCACCGTGGCCATGCGCCAGCATCAGGGCCGAGAACACATGCCGGTCGCGGGTGCCGAGGCGGTGGATGTCGGCGCGGTCAAAGCCGCCACGTTGGAGGCGGGTGTAGAGGAACTCTTTGTAAGCCTCCAGATGCGGGGAATTGGCGGCGTT
>JANLQT010000728.1:0-5415 GCA_031368035.1 Rhodobacterales bacterium
TCCGCCTCGACCTTCTGGCGTTCGAACAGGTTGTATTGCGGCTGCTCCATCGTGGGCGGGGTCAGGCCGCACTGGCGCGCCACCAGATGCGCCTCGGTGATCTGTTGCCCAGACCATTCGGACGTGCCCCAGTAGATCACCTTGCCCTGCACGATCAGATTGTGCATCGCCCGCACGGTTTCCTCGATCGGCGTGTCGATGTCGGGGCGGTGGCAGAAGAACAGGTCCAGATGATCGACCTGCAAGCGTTTCAGCGCGGCATGGGCGGCTTCCGTCACATGCTTGGCCGACAGCCCGCGCTGAGTCGGCTTGGGGCCGCCCCAGAACACTTTGGACGAGACGATATAGCTGTCGCGGGACCATTTCAGCGCCGCCAAAGCCTCGCCCATCAGGACTTCGGACTTGCCCGCCTCATAGCCTTCGGCGTTGTCGAAGAAGTTCACCCCGGCGTCATAGGCCTGCGCCATCAGGGACTTGGCGTCGTTGCCGCCCACCTGTTTGGCAAAGGTGACCCACGAGCCAAAAGAAAATTCGCTGACCTTCAGGCCAGACTTGCCAAGCCGACGATACTCCACATCAATTCTCCCTTAACGCGCTTTCAGCCGGATCATCGTATAGGAATGCGGCTTCAGCTTCAGCGTCAGAACGCCGCCATCGACCGCAGCCCCCGATCCTTTACGCGGAGCCACATTGTTCATGTTGTCCAAGGTGTTGGTCGCAAGCAGCGAGTCATGCGTCATCACCTGATGATCCACCACCGACAGATCGCCAAAGCCGATCAGCGACACTTCGGCGGTCAGATCGTCCGTCGCGTGGCGGTTCACCGCAAAGAACGTGACGGTCCCCGCTTCCTCGTCATGCGTCCCCGCAATGTCGATGTAAGGCACGTTGTCGGCCACATCGGCATCATAGCCCGGGCATTTCACCGACAGGTTCAGCGCCGTGCCGCGCCCGAAGATCGAGGCGAAATAATAGGGATAGTAGATCGTCTGCCGCCAGGCCGCGCCGCCCGGTTCCGTCATGATCGGCGCGATCACGTTCACCAGTTGCGCGATGCAGGCAATCTTCACCACGTTCGACTTGCGGATGAAGGTGTTCAGGATGCAGCCGACTTGCAGCACATCCTCGAAATTGTAGATGTCCTCCAGCAGGCGCGGCGCGGTCGGCCAGCCTTCGTTGCCATCCAGAATCGCGCGGTCGGCGGTGTTGGAGTGATACCAGACGTTCCATTCGTCAAAGCTGATGGTCACGTCGTGCTTGGAGCGTTTGTTGGCTTTCACCAGGTTGATCGTGCTTTCGATCGTCGTGATATAGCGGTCCAACTTGTGGTTCAGCGCCAGGTAGTTCTGCGTGTTCTTCTGCCGGTTGGCGAAATACATGTGCAGAGAGATGTGATCGACGGATTCGTAGGTGTGTTCCAGCACGATCCGTTCCCATTCGGGATAGGTTTTCATGTCGGAATTGGACGACCCGCAGACGATCAGTTCCAGATTTTTATCGAAGGCGCGCAAGGTCTTGGCGACTTCGTTGGCAAGGCGGCCATATTCGTCGGCGGTCTTGTGACCAACCTGCCAGGGCCCGTCCATCTCATTGCCAAGGCACCACAGATCGACGCCGAACGGTTCCGCATGGCCATGCTTCTTGCGCAGATCGCCCCAGTAACTTCCCAAGGGGCCGTTGACGTATTCAACGAAATTGCGCGCCTCATCCAAGCCGCGAGAGCCGAGGTTGATCGCCAGCATCGGCTTGGTGCCAACCGTGTCGCACCAGTCGATGAACTCATGCACGCCGACCGAATTGTCGTCCGACGTGTGCCAGGCAAGGTCCAGCCGCACCGGGCGATCCTTGCGCGGGCCGACGCCGTCTTCCCAGTTATAGGCCGACACGAAATTGCCGCCGGGATAGCGGACGTAGGGGATGTTCAGTTCCTTGACCAGGTCCACCACATCGCCGCGCATCCCGTCCTTGTCGGCAGTCGGATGGCCGGGTTCGTAAATGCCGGTGTAGATGGCGCGGCCCAGATGCTCCAGGAACGCGGCATAGACCCGGTCGTCCACTTTCGAGATGGTGAAATCCCGGTGGGCTGTGACGGTGGCTTTCATGATTCCCCCCAAAAGGCTGCGTGAAGTAGCTCGTATCAGCCTTTTCGATATAAATCGGAAATCCGGGAACATCCGTCAAGCGGATTCGCAGCCTGCCCGAAAATCACTCGGCATTTCCTCACAGCGCGGCGGTGATCCGCATGACAATGTCCTGATCGTAGTTGCCAAAGCCCTTGCCGAAAATGTTGACGCCGCCGGGATGGCGCGCGGTTTCATCGACGCCGATTCGGAAGCGGATGGACCGGTGCTTGTCCACATCCAGATCGCGCAAGGTCACCGGGGAAATCTTCATCCCGTCGACGTAAGTGCCGTCC
Organism: Rhodobacterales bacterium; assembly: GCA_031368035.1. Taxonomy (GTDB): domain Bacteria; phylum Pseudomonadota; class Alphaproteobacteria; order Rhodobacterales; family Rhodobacteraceae; genus Stagnihabitans. The sequence goes on from JANLQT010000728.1 coordinate 2,417, forward strand.
GCCGTGACCCGCACCGCCTTCAGCATCCCATACTGGCTGCCCTTCAGCTTCCACCAGTCCGGCGTATAGACCCCGCGCTTGTCGCCATAATCGCCGGGGCTGGTCCAGGTGCCGACCTTGACCTGATTGACCGAAAAACTGATGTCCGAGGGCCAGTCGGCCGCCGTTCCCGGCACTTCCGACGACAGCTCGACCGAGAATTCCAGCGCGGAAACCTTGCCCTGCATCAGTTTGATATTGTTGGGGAACTGGTATTCCACATAGCCCCTTGTGAACCAGATCAACCCCGCGCTCATCCGGCCGGGGTCCAAAAACGTGTCCGGCACATCCAAGAGCCCGACGATCCCTTCGCGTGAGCACAGACCGCACGGCGCCGACACCTCGCACGAGGTATAAAGGCCCAGCGGCATGGCAACCTCGATCGTGTCCTGACTGGTTGGGTTCGGGTCCTTCTTGAACATCACCAACACCTCGTCGAACAGGGTGTGGCAGATCTTCTGGTTGCCCTTGCGCGCCCGCTGCGTCTCGGTCCGGATCAGCCCCGCCTCTTCCAGGACCTGCACGTTGGAGGACACCGAGGATTGCGGCAGCACCAGCCGCTGCGCAATCTCGTTGACGTTCAGCGCGCCGGCGTCATGCAGCAGTTTCAGGATGGCGATCCGGGCCGGCGAGGCGAAGGCTTTCAGCACCTCGATCCCCTCTTCCGGGTCAACAATCAGGAAATTGCGGCTCATGGCTGGTTTTGCCTTCGGATATCGGGTTATCCCCGCTTCTATATCGGAAAATCCGGTTTGGTCAAACGTCCTGAACCGCCGCGCTTCGCGGACGGCCGGAATTTTGATCGTCCGGTCAGGGATCGGGGCCTGTATGCAGGCAAGTCACGCATCAGGATGGGGGTTTTCTTGTTGCGAACCCGGCACATATCAAGATTGCAGATACATATCTTAGAATCTGTTGACAGGCGCGTGCCGCGTTTCATAGGTTGGTTTTACAAAAAGACGACGGGTTCCAACCGCGACGGGTTCCAGACATTGGCGCCAGATCGAACCGGGACCTTGGGTCACCCGCCTGCGCGCGCCCGCAGGTGCAGGTGAGATATTGGCGCGGAAGCGGAAGCTTCATTCGAGGGAGGATACTGTGAAACTATCAATCAAGGCGGCGCTTCTCGCCGCCACGCTGGCCGCATCTGGTGCGCAAGCCAAGGAAACCGTCGTCTGGTGGGATTTCCTGGGCGGCGGCGACGGCGTGCGGATGAAGAAACTGATCGAAGACTTCAATGCCGAGCACAAGGACACCATCGAAATTCAGGGCACCACCCTGGAATGGGGCACCTCGTTCTATACCAAGGTGCAGACCGCGGCGGCCGTCGGCGAAGGCCCGGACGTGATGACCTATCACCTGTCGCGGCTGCCCTTGGGCGTCTCGACCGGCACCCTGGCCGAGATCACCGAGGCTGACCTTGCCACCGTCGGCCTTGCCGCCGGCGACTATGCCGTGCCGAACTGGAACGCGGCGCATGTGGATGGCAAGCTTTACGCCGTGCCCTTCGACATGCATGCCGTTGTTCTGTATTACAACAAGGACATGCTGGACAAAGCCGGTCTGATCGGCGCGGACGGCCTGCCGACCGGGCTTGACGGCATCGACAACTTCAATGCGGCGATGAAAAAGCTGCAAGCAGGCGGCGCCGAGTACGGGATTTCGATCCACGACGCGGCGGGCGACTCGATGTGGCGGATCTTCTACTCGCTGCTGGGCCAACAGGACGGCGTGTTCTTCGGCGACGGCAAGTTCCTGGACGGCGCCAATCTGGACAAGGCCGTCAAGGCCACGACCGTGATCGCCAACTGGGTCAAGGACGGGTTCGCGCCCGCTTCGACCGAATACCCGGCCTCGATCGCGCTGTTCACCGGCGGCAAGGCAGCCATGCACATCAACGGCGTCTGGGAAGTTCCCACGATGACCGACCTGAAGGCCAAGGGAGAGCTGTTCAACTGGGGCGCCATCCCGCTGCCGACGTTCTTTGACCACCCGGCCACCTGGGCGGACAGCCACTCCTTCGCCATTCCGAACAACGTCGGCAAGCCGATGACGCCGGAAAAGAAGGCCGCCGTCTTGCAAGTCATCTCGTGGATGAACAAGCATTCGACCTTCTGGGCGACTGCGGGCCACCTGCCGGCCTATACCCCGGCGCGTGACAATGCCGAATTCAAGGCCATGCTGCCGAATGCCAACTATGCCAAACTGGCGGACACTGCGGTGTTCGACCCGGTTTCGGTTCTGGCTGGCGTGGCTTCGCCGATCTATGACGCGGCGGGCAACTTCCTGATGCCGGCGATCAACGGCGAAATGGACCCCCAATCTGCGATGGAGCAGATGCGCGACGACCTGCAAGGTCAGGTAGAGTAACCTGATTTCAAATTCGGCCGGCCCCTGATCGGGCCGGCCGAACCCTGGCTTGCAAAAGGCCCGTCACCTTTCAAAAGGCCCCCCATGCGCCGTTACAACAAGAACGAACTGGTCACTGCGGCGCTGCTTCTGGCTCCCTTCCTCGTGGTTTATGGCCTGCTGTTCGTCTATCCCACGCTGAAAATGGTGATGATGAGCTTCACCAAAGCGCCCCTGATCGGGCCCGGCGATTGGATCGGGTTTGGCAACTACACCAAGTTGTTCAAGGACCGCCTGTTCAGCGTCGCGGTCTGGAACACCTTCTATTTCGTGCTGCTTTCCGTGATCCCGTCGACCCTGCTGGGTCTGGTGATCGCCCTTGGCGTCAACCGCCTGAAGGGCTACTGGCAAAGCGCCGTCCTCGCCGCGTTCTTCGTGCCCTATATCCTGCCGGTGTCGGTGGTGTTCCGCATCTGGGGCTGGATGCTGGACAGCCAGTTCGGCATCTTCCAATATCCGATCGCCTGGATCTGGGGCCAGAACGAGCCGATCTTCCGCAACCTGACCCTGTTCATGCCCGCCGTGGCGTTCGTGACGATCTGGTGGCTGGT
>JANLQT010000748.1:0-3366 GCA_031368035.1 Rhodobacterales bacterium
GCGGCGCGGGCAAGGGTCTCGGCAGCGGTCAGGGGTCCAGCCTCCCGCATTTGGCAGGTCAAACGCCGCGACCGGGGGAGGTTTGCGATCTCATGCGATGTTTATCTTGGTCTGCCACTCAAGACAGCGCAGCGTCAGGTCCTCTGGCAGCGGTTTGTCCGTGAAGACTTCGCTGATCTCACGCAACGAGGCAAGCCGGACCGGCGCCGATCGGGTCAGCTTGGAATGGTCGCAAACCAGGAACGTGCGGCGCGCCTGGCGGATGATCGACTTGGCAACCCGCACCTCCGCCAGATCGTAGTCCATGAGATCACCATCAGCATCCAGCGCGGATGCACCGATGATGGCGACATCGACCTTGAACTGTTCGAAGAAGCTCGCGGTCAACTCTCCCACCAGTCCGCCATCCGACCGGCGAAGGGCCCCACCCGCAACCATGACTTCGCAACTTGGATTGGCGGCAAGAATGTAGGCGACGTTCATGTTGTTGGTGATCACCGTGATGTTGCGGTGATTGAGAAGTTCGCGCGCCACGGCCTCGGTGGATGTGCCGAGGTTGATGATGATCGAGCAGTTGTCAGGGATGGCTGCCGCGCAGGCCCGGGCAATGGCGGCCTTTGCCCCCTCGTTCAGCCGGCGACGTTCTTCATAGCCAAGGTTGGTCACACCCGCGCGCGGGACCGCGCCGCCATGGACCCGGTCCAGATAACCCGAATCCGCGAGTTCGGTCAGATCGCGCCGGATGGTCTGAAGCGTGACGTCGAAGCGCTGCGCAAGGTCTTCGACAACGACGCGGCCCTCGCCCTTGGCGATATCGAGGATTTCGCTTTGCCGGAAACTCAGCGCCACTCCAGATTCCTTTCGTTTCGCATACTCATGGTATCTTTTCGGTTAGGTTTTGCATCCGCTCAAGTCCCGAATCGCACGCCGACCTCAGGCAGAAAAGTTGCAACGGCATTGCCGCACCGCAGCGCGATCTTGTGCGAAATTCTGAAGGCCGTTGATTTTCCAGCGGAAACCGGGACTTGTATCCTTTAAAATATTCGTTTTTGTGCGCTATTATAAAGTTCGAAATAAATAGTTGATGAAACGACCGTGATCGTCCAGCTTCCGGATTGTTCGGGGAGGAACTGGCATGGCCGAAAAGGCGCGGCCTGACGTGGCTGATCTTTTCATCATCGGGGGCGGTATCAACGGGTGCGGGATCACGCGCGATGCGGTTGGCCGTGGCCTGTCGGTCGTGCTTGCAGAACAGGGCGACCTGGCCCAGGCGACGTCGTCGGCCTCGACCAAACTGTTTCATGGCGGCCTGCGTTATCTGGAGTATTTCGAGTTCCGTCTGGTGCGCGAAGCCCTGGAAGAACGCGAAACCCTGCTGGTTGCGATGCCCCACATCTCTTGGCCGATGCGGTTTGTTCTGCCGTATCATCGGGACATGCGCTTTGAAGGCGACTCGCCGACCGGTAGGCTCGTCTCGGCGTTCATGCCCTGGATGAAGGGGCGGCGGCCAGCATGGCTGATCCGGCTGGGGCTGTTTCTTTATGACACGATGGGGGGGCGGAAGATTCTTCCCGCCACCCGGACCCTGGACCTGCGGAACGATGCCGCGGGACTGCCGCTGCAACCGCGTTTCGAACACGCCTACGAATATTCCGATTGCTGGATCGAAGATTCAAAACTGGTCTCGCCGAACGCGCGGGATGCCGCCGAAAAAGGCGCGGCGATCCTGACCCGGACGCGGGTTGCATCCGCAGAACGGCGCGGTGACATCTGGCACATCGAGACCGATGGGCCTGCCGGGCGCGAAACCCATGCCGCGCGGGCGCTGGTCAATGTGGGCGGGCCTTGGGTCGAGGATATCATCCGCAATGTCGCGCGGATCAATTCCAGCGAAGGCGTCCGGCTGGTTCGTGGATCCCACATCGTCACCAGGAAGCTTTTCGACCACGATCGCTGCTATTTCTTTCAGGGGACCGATGGCCGCATCATCTTCGCCATTCCCTATGAACAGGACTTCACCCTGATCGGAACCACCGACAAGGATCATCAGGGGCCACCCGGCAATCCGACCTGCACGGATGAAGAGCGCGACTACCTTTGTGCCTTCGCCAGCCAGTATTTCGCCAAGCCAGTGACCACCGCCGATGTGGTCTGGACCTATTCCGGGGTCCGGCCGCTTTACAACGACGGCGCGAAATCTGCCACCGCGGCGACGCGGGACTATGTGCTGAGCCTTGATACCAACGGCCCGCCGCTGCTGAACGTCTTTGGCGGCAAGATCACCACCTACCGCCGCCTGGCCGAGGGCGCGCTGGCAAAACTGCAACCGTTTTTTTCCCCAGGCTAAACCGGACTGGACGGCGCGCGTGCCCTTGCCAGGCGGTAACTTCCCCACTGACGGGGTTGCCGATCTGGTGGCCGGCCTGAAGCGCCAGCATGGTTTTCTGACCGATTACTGGGCGGCACGTCTGATCCGCGCCTATGGTACCGAAGCGGCCGTGATGCTGCGGGGCGCCGCGACCGCAGCCAATCTTGGCCGGGATTTCGGCGCGACTTTGACCGAGACCGAGGTGCGCTGGCTCATGACTCACGAGTTCGCCCGCGCGGCGGCTGACGTGGTGTGGCGCCGCACCAAACTGGGGCTCCGGCTGACGGCGGACCAGATCGCGGCCCTGGACGACTACATGGCGGATGCCGCCACCCAAGGGGCGATCAGCCGCGCTGCGGAATGAGGAACTGAATGGCGCTGGAGTTGAAAGCCGCAAGCCGGGTCGTCAAGGGGCAGGTGTTCATTCAGCCGACCGATCTGGTGCTGGAAAAAGGCACGATGAACGTCCTGCTTGGCCCGACGCTTTCGGGAAAGACCTCGCTGATGCGGCTGATGGCGGGGCTGGACAAGCCCACGTCTGGCACGATCCACTGGCATGGCCAGGATGTCACCGGAATGCGTGTGCAGGACCGCAAGGTGGCGATGGTCTACCAGCAGTTCATCAATTATCCGGCGATGTCGGTCTATGACAACATCGCCTCTCCGATGCGGCTGATGGGCAAATCGGCCGCTGAGGTGGACGCGGCGGTGAAGGCCACCGCCGACATGCTCAAGCTGACGCCCCTGTTGCAGCGCAAGCCGCTGGAACTGTCGGGCGGCCAGCAACAGCGCTGCGCTCTGGCCCGGGCCTTGGTCAAAGGCGCCGGGCTGGTGCTGCTGGACGAGCCGCTGGCCAACCTCGACTACAAGTTGCGCGAAGAACTGCGCGCCGAAATTCCGCGCATCTTCGAGGAATCCGGGGTGATCTTCGTCTATGCCACCACCGAACCGGAAGAGGCGCTTTTGCTTGGTGGCAATACCGCGACGCTGTGGGAAGG
>JANLQT010000366.1:0-7233 GCA_031368035.1 Rhodobacterales bacterium
ATCGACAGCCCCAGCCCGAACCCCGCCGGCCGCGCATCGCCCCGGAAGAACGGCTGAAACAACCCCTCTTGCTGTGCCTCGGCAATACCCGGCCCCGCATCCGTCACCGAAATCTCCAGCGCCGCCCCCGCCTCTACTGCCAGCACGATGGGCGCCCCGGTGCCCGCAAATTTCACCGCATTGTCGATCAGGTTGAACAAAGCCTGCTCCAACAACTGCGCCTCGCCCTCGATCATCGGCACTGGCCCCATCCGCACCTCCACCCCCGCCTCCGGAAACGCCCGCGCCGCCCGGGCGCGCACCCCCTCCACCACCTCCCCCAGATCCACCGGAGCCTTCCGCAACGCAATCCCCGCCTGCAACCGCGTCATCTGGAGCAGGTTCTCCACCTGCCGCGACAACCGCCCCGCCTCCTCTTCGATTGCCGCCACCAGATCGTCCCGCGCCTCGGGCGTCATCTGCCCCCCCAGCTCCCGCAAACTCGAGGCCGCGCCCATAATCGTCGCCAGCGGCGTGCGCAAATCATGGCTCACCGACGACAGCAGCGCAGCCCGCAGCCCCTCCGCCTCGGCCCGCCGCTGCGCCGCCGCCGCCGCGCGCGACAACTCCAGCCCCGCCAGCGCCTGCGCTCCCTGCGCCAACGCCAACCCCACCGCTTCCTCGATCAACCCCGCATCACGCCGCCGCCGGTCCACCGGAGCATGCCCGGCCACCACGCCAGCCCCCAGCGGCTGAAACCCCAGCCGCGCGCCCTCCCAGCCCGGGGCAATCGCGTCCTCCACCCGCCCCCGCCGCAAGGCCCGCTCCGCCGCCGCCAGATCCTCCGGTCCCGGCGCCGCGCCCTCGGCCGCCAGCACCTGCCCCTCCGCCCCGATCACCGCCGCAGGCCCCCCGCCAGATCGGCCAGCGCCCGCACCAGCGCCGCCAGCACCCCCTCCTGCCCCGCCTGTACCTGAGCCGACAGCGCCGTCACTACGCGCGCCCGCGCGCCCGCCGCCGCCGCTTCCTCACGCAAACGCCCCGCCAGAAACCCGGTCAGTGCCGCCGTCCCCAGAAACTGCACCAGCCGGATCACATCGGCCAGATCGGTGACCTGCAGCGTGTACAAGGGATCGACGAACAGGAAATTCAGCGACAAGAACGCCAATAGGGCCGAGGACAGCCCGATCCAGAACCCCCATCCCGCCGCATTCACCAGCACCGCCGCCAGAAACAGCCAGGCCGGGTCCGGCTGCCACTCCCGCAGCGCCGTCGCCAAAGCCGTCACCAGCGCCAGCACCGCCAGCGCCGCCAGCACCTCGCCCCCGCGCGGTGCCGCGCTCCATCCCCTGCTGTGCAACGCCTGCATGTGCCCTTCCTGCCCCGCCCCGCGCCCCGGGGTCCAGTATCCTTACGCAATCCTTATGCGCAACCGCCCCTTCCCCGTCGCATCCTTATGCGCCCGCGCCGATGTTCCCGCCATCGAGACCATTTCTGGAAATCCCCATGTCCGCCGCCTCCCTCACTGAAATCTCCAAACCCGTGGCCCAACGCCCCGCCCGCCTGTGGACCCTGTCGCTCGCCTCCATCGGCGTCGTCTATGGCGACATCGGCACCTCGCCGCTTTATGCCTTCCGCGAAGCGATGCGCGCCACCGGCTCCGCCACCCGCGCCGATGTGCTGGGCGTCCTCTCCCTCATCACCTGGGCGCTGATGATCATCGTCACTGCCAAATACGTCCTCATCCTTCTGCGCGCCGACAACCAGGGCGAAGGCGGCACCCTGTCGCTGCTGGCGCTCGCCCAGCGCGCCATTGGCCGCCGCGTGCCTTGGGTCCTCGCCCTCGGCGTCGCCGGAGCCGCCCTGTTCTACGGCGATGCTGTCATCACCCCCGCCATCTCGGTCCTCTCCGCGGTTGAAGGCCTCAGCCTCGTCACCACCGCGTTTGAACCCTACATCATCCCCATCACCCTAGGCGTGATCCTCGGCCTGTTCCTCGTGCAATCGCACGGCACCGCCGCCGTCGCGCGGTTCTTCGGCCCGATCACCCTCGTCTGGTTCCTCGTCCTCGCCTTCGGAGGCATCGGCTGGATCGCCGCCGACCCCGGCGTGCTCTGGGCGCTCAGCCCCCTGCCCGCCGTCACCTTCGGCGCCTCGCACGGCCTTCTGACCCTCACCGTCCTCGGTGCCGTCTTCCTCGCCGTCACCGGGGCAGAGGCGCTTTACGCCGACCTCGGCCACTTCGGCGCCCGCCCCATCCGCCTCGCCTGGCTCGGTGTCGCACTGCCCGCCCTGCTGCTGAACTACCTCGGCCAGGGCGCGATGGTCCTTGCCAAGCCCGAGGCGCTGGCCAATCCGTTCTTCCTGATGTTCCCCGAAACCACCCTGATCCCGATCGTGGTCCTGGCCACCGCCGCCACGATCATCGCATCGCAAGCCGTCATCACCGGCGCCTATTCCCTGACCCGCCAGGCGATCCAGTTGCGCCTGCTGCCGCGGATGCGGTTGCGCCACACCTCGGCCACGCAGGAAGGCCAGATCTTCATGCCCGGCGTGAACCTCGCCCTGCTGATCGCCGTGGTCGCGCTGGTGTTGGCGTTCGGGTCGTCCTCGTCGCTTGCCAATGCTTACGGCATCGCAGTCACCGGCACGATGGTCGTCACCGCGACCCTCGCCATCGTCGTGGTGCACCGCCACTGGCACTGGTCGCTGCCTGCGGCCCTCGCGCTGATCCTGCCCTTCCTTGCCATCGACCTGATTTTTCTGGGGGCCAATATGCTCAAAGTCTTCGAAGGCGGCTATGTGCCGTTGCTCATGGCCTCGGCCGTGGGGCTTTTGATGTGGACCTGGCTGCGCGGCACCGCGCTGATCGCCCGCAAAGAGGTGCAAGCCACGGTGTCCTTTGAAGAAGTCCTGCGCCAGATCCTGAAAAAGCCCTTGCCGGTGATCCCCGGCACCGCCGTCTATCTGACCTCCACGCCCGAGATCGCCCCCGCTGCGCTGATGCACAGCCTCAAGCATTTCAAATCCCTGCACGAGATGAACGTGATCCTGACCGTCCAGTCCATGCAGGTGCCGCGCGTCTCGGACGAGGACCGGGTCGAGATGACCCAACTCTCGCCCCGCTTCCGAAAGGTCACCATGCGCTTTGGCTATATGGAGGATCCCAACGTGCCGCAGGGCCTGCTGCTTTGCCGCAAGATGAGCTGGAAGTTTGACATCATGTCCACCTCGTTCCTGTTGTCGCGCCGCACTCTGAAACTGGCCGCCAGCTCCGACATGCCGGGCTGGCAACGGCGGCTGTATCTGTTCCTCGCCCGCAACGCGCTGGATGCGTCCGACTATTTCCACATCCCCGCCGGCCGCGTGGTCGAGATCGGAACCCAGGTCAATCTCTGAAACCGCACTCCGGCGCGCTCGCACGCCCCTTTCCCTTTCACGGAAGCCACAAATATCCCGCGGGGTTCGGGGGCGCGCAGCCCCCGACTTCTTACTAAACAAAAGCCGTGGCGAAGCCTCCGCTGCTTCACTCCCGGCAACCGCCTCCCCGCCAGACCACCTGACGCAGCGCCACCGCGCCAACCCGCTTGCCCCGCGTCCCCCTTTGCCCTAGCCAGAATGGGTCATTTCAGGCGGTTCCCAAGCGTGTTTCCTGGCTTCTGCTCCCGGCCCTTTTCGCCGCCGCACCGCTGCGCGCGCAAGACCCGCTGCCGGCGCAAATCCTGACGCTGACGTCCGAAGCCCGCACCCACCTCTACCAACTCGCCGGCACGATCGAGGCGCCGCAAACCATCTCCGCCAGCTTCCGCAGCGGCGGGCGCATCCTGTCGGTCTCCGTCAATCCCGGCGACCGCGTGGCACTCGGGGACGAGATTGCCCGCGTCGATCCCACCCAAGCCAATGCCGCCCGCGACGCCGCCGCCTCCACCCTCGCCGGGGCCGAGGCCGCCCTGACCGAGGCCTCGGTAAACCAGTCCCGCGTGCAAACGCGCCTTTCCGGCGGTGTCGCCACCCGTGCCGAACTTGACGCCGCCACCCAAACGCTCGCCGGCGCGCAAGCCCAGCGTGACCAGGCCGCCGCCCGCCTGTCCGCCGCCACCCGCGCCCTTGACGACACGGTCCTGCACGCCCCCAAAGACGCCATCGTCACCGCCCGCAGTGCCGAACCCGGCCAGATCGCCGGGCCGGGCCAGCCGGTCGTGACCCTCGCCTCGGGCACCGCGCGCGAGGCGGTGTTCTACGCCCCCGATTCCATCGACCTGGAAGCCTTCCTGCACCAGCCCATCACCCTGACCCTGATCGGCCAGAACGCCGCCGCGCAGAATGCCCCGCTGACCGCCACCCTGAACGAGGTCTCCCCGGTGGTCGATCCCACCACAGGCACCGTCCGCGTCAAGGCACAGCTGTCCAACCCGCCCGCAGATGCCCCCCGCCCGCCGATGCCCCCCCGCTCGGCGCCCCCGTGCTCGGCGCCCCCCTGCTCGGCGCCCCCGTGCTCGGCCAAATCCCCGTTCCCCAGCCCGCCGCTATCCACCTGCCCTGGGACGCCCTGACCGCCAGCGCCTCCGGCCCCGCCGTCTGGACGGTGGACCCCGCCACCATGACCGTCACCCTCGCCCCCGTCACCATCGCCAGCTTCGGCGAAGCAGATCTGACCATCGCCTCTGGCCTCACCCCCGGCCAGCAGATCGTCGCCGCCGGATCGCAGCTCCTTTACCCCGGCCGCGTCGTCAGCGCCGCATCGGTGGCACCATGAAGCGCCTCGCCCTCATGGCCCTCCTCGCCTCCCCCGCCTTTGCTGAAACCGCCCCGCGCCCGGTCGTGTCCGAAATCGTCTCCGCCGACGCCCTGCGCCACCGCAGCTTCACCGGCGTAATCGAGGCGGAAAGCCGCGCCGTCCTCGCCTTCCAGACCCCCGGCCGCGTGGCGGACCTGCCCCTCGCTGTCGGCGATGTGGTGAAGGCAGGCTAGGCCCTCGCCACCCTCGACCAGATATCCCTGCAAGACGACATGGATGCCGCCAAAGCCGCCGTCACCTCGACCGAAGCCACCGCCACCGCCACCGCCGCCGCGCAAAACCTCGCCCGGGTCAGGGAACTGAACATCCGCGCCGTCGCCTCGACCGAGGCTTTGGACGCCGCCCAGCGCGCCAATGACACCGCCTCCGCGCAAGCCAGGGCCGCCGCTGCCGATCTGAAACGCGCCACCGATGCCGCTGGGTTCGGCACCCTGATCGCGCCCCAGGACGGCGTCGTCCTGTCCATCGCCGCCGATCCCGGCACCGTCGTCGCCGCCGGAACCCCGGTCCTGACCCTCGCCCTCGGCCCGGGACGCGAGGCGGTGCTGGACCTGCCCGCCGAGTTCCTGCCCCTCCTGACCCCGGGCCGCGCCTTTACCCTGCACGGCCGCGTCCCCGATGCCGCGCCGGTGTCCGGCACCCTGCGCCTGATCGAGCCTGTCGCCGGCACCGGCACCCGCAGCCGCCGCACCCGCGGCAGCCTCAATGCCCCCAGCAGCACCTTCCGCATCGGATCCCTCGTCGCCGCCGAACTGGCCGGGACCGAGGCCGAGGTGATCACCCTGCCCGCCACAGCCATCACCGGCACCGACGCGGCCCCGCAGGTTTGGACCATCTCCCAAGCCCCCCGCGCCGCCCACCTGACCCAAGTCACCCTCGGCGCCCCACTCGGCACCCGCGTCCTCGTCACCTCGGGCCTCGCCCCCGGCGACGAGGTCGTCACCCGGGGTGTCCACTCCCTGACCGAAGGCCAGATCGTCGGAGAGCGCACGTCATGACCCGCTTCAACCTGTCTGACTGCGCCCTGCGCCACCGTTCTCTGGTATGGTATCTGATCATCGTCTCGCTGGTCACGGGCGCATTTTCCTATGTCTCGCTGGGGCGAGAGGAAGACCCGTCCTTCACCATCAAGACCATGATCGTCTCGGCCGCTTTGCCCAGCGCCACTGCGGAAGACACCGTCACCCAAGTCACCGACCGGATCGAGAAAAAGCTTCAGGAATGGGGCAGCCTCGCCCATACCCGCTCGGTCACCTTCCCCGGCCGTGCGGTGGTCTATGTCGATCTGCGCGACGACTCCCCTGCCGCGCAAGTCCGCCCGACCGGGACCCATGTGCGCCAGATGATGTCCGACATCCGCGGCGACTTTCCGTCCGAGTTCGCCGGTTTCGCCTTCAACGACGATTTCGGGGATGTGTTCGGCAACATCTATGCCTTCACTTCCGATGGCTTTTCCCCGCGAGAGCTGCGCGACCGGGTCGAAGCCGCCCGCTCTGCCGTCTTGCAACTGAAGGACGCAGGAAAAGTCCAACTGATCGGCACACAGGACTAAGTCGTTCACCTTGAATTTTCCGCCCGCAAACTCGCCGCCCTCGGGCTGGACCAGAACCAGGTCCTGACCACCCTCGCCCGCCAGAACGCGATCGTCCCGTCCGGCATGATCCAGACCGGCGCCGCGCAGGTGCTGGTGCGCGTCTCGGGCCAGTTCACCTCACCCGAAGCGCTGGCCGACACCAACCTCCGCGTCGGCGATACCTATTTCGCGCTGTCCGATGTTGCCGACGTGACCCCCGGCTACACCGACCCGCCCAACTCCCACGTCCGCTTCGACGGCCAAAGCGCGGTCGGCCTGACCATCGGCATGCGCGCAGGCGGCGACATCCTCGACTTCGGCACAAGGCTCGACGCCCTGATGACCGAGGTCGCCGCCACCCTCCCCATCGGGATCAAGATGCACAAGGTGGCCAACCAGCCACGCGTCGTCGAGGAAAGTGTCGGCCACTTCCTGCGCGCCTTGATGGAGGCGGTGGCCATCGTCCTTGTCGTCTCGTTCCTGTCGCTCGGCTTTCGCGCCGGGCTCGTGGTCGCCATGGCGATCCCGCTGGTGCTGGCGATGACCTTCGTGGTGATGGACCTGATGGGCATCACCCTGCAACGCATCTCGCTGGGCGCGCTGATCATCGCGCTGGGGCTGCTGGTCGATGACGCGATGATCACCATCGAGACAATGATCTCCCGGCTGGAAGCCGGGGACGACCGCGAAAAGGCCGCGAGTTACGCCTGGTCCTCCATCGCCTTCCCCATGCTCACTGGCACGCTCGTCACCGTCGCAGGCTTCATCCCCATCGGCTTCAACGCCTCGAAAGCCGGGGAATACACGATATCGCTGTTCTACGTCATCGCGATTTCGCTGGTCCTAAGCTGGGTCGTCGCCGTGCTGTTCGCTCCGATCCTTG
>JANLQT010000788.1:0-2842 GCA_031368035.1 Rhodobacterales bacterium
GAATCCAGATAGGCCGGTACGCCGTCCCTGTCGCTAGCGGCCAGTCCATATTCCATGAGCGCAGAACCAAGAGAGTTGGTTCGGCAAATCTGGACAGGTGGGATAAGTGGAATTTCCGCACAACAACGGCATGATTGCCGCAAGCGAGGAGATGACGATGACCGAACGACCGCGCCGGAGGCATGGCGGCAGGACCGGCCTGTCGCATCACGGCCATAGTCGCGCGCCGGCTCTTGGGCGCACAGCACTGTGTCCGCGCTATGAATGTCCTGCGGTTCTTGATAGGTTTGCGCATGTGAATTCCTTCAAACTGGAATGACCGCGACCATGGCCGATCAAGATAGCCTGCGCATCTCTTGTTTCTGCGCCCTCTGCGTGTCGCGATGCGGTGCAGTTGCCACCGTAACCGACGGCAGGTTTACGGCGCTCGATGCGGACCCAGGACACCCGACCGGTCAGGCGCTGTGCCTGAAGGGGAAGGTCGCGCCCGAGATCGTTTATCACCCAAAGCGGCTGCGGCGCCCGCTGAAGCGCACCCGACCAAAGGGCGACCCTGACCCCGGGTGGGTCGAAATAAGCTGGGACGAGGCGCTGGATATCGTTGCCGCAAACCTGCGCCGCATCGCCGCAGACCATGGACCTGAGGCTGTGGTGTTCTCGACGGCGTCGCCCTCGACCTCGGCCCTGTCGGATTCGCAGGACTGGATCGTGCGATTGCGGCGCGCCTTTGGCAGCCCCAATCACGTCAATTCGATGGAGTTGTGCGGTTGGGGCCGCTATCTGGCCACGACCTACACGTTCGGTGCTCCGGTGCCGGGGACCTATGTGCCAGACCTGGAACAGACGGGGTGCATGCTGTTCTGGGGGTACAATCCATCGCTGGCGCGGATCGTTCACGCCACGGCGGCCGTCGCCGCTTTGAACCGGGGTGCGAAACTGGTGGTGGTTGATCCGAAGCGGGTCGGTCTGGCCAGCCGGGCCACGCAGTGGCTGGGCATCCGGCCCGGAACTGACACCGCCCTGGCGCTGAGTATCGCGCATATGATGATCGAGCGCGGCTGGTTTGACCGCGATTTTGTGCGCGACTGGACGAATGGCGCGTTCCTTGTCCGGCAGGACAATGGCCGACTTTTGCGGGCCACGGACCTTGATCCGTCCGGGGCGGCGGGCAGCTACGTTGTGTGGGACGCCGCCGCGGACCGCCCAATTCCTGTGGATACCTCAAACGGCCATCCTCCGGTGGATGCTGCGCTTTCCGGCAGGTTCGAGGTGGCGACAGGGACTGGTCTGATCTCATGCCGTCCGGCTTTTGCGCTGTTGTCGGACATGTGCAGCCAATATTCGCCAGCGCGGGCCGAGGCGATCACTGGCATCGCAGCCGAACAGATCGAGGCCACAGCGCAGCTTTTGTGGGAAAGCCGGCCCGTCGCCTATTATGCTTGGAGCGGGGTAGAGCAACATACCAACTCGACCCAGATGGCGCGCGCCATTGCCCAGCTTTGCGTGCTGACCGGCAGTTTCGACGTGCCCGGCGGCAACGTGTTGTTCGCAGGGGTTCCCGTCAACGCGATCGACGGGGCGGGCCTGCTGTCACAGCAGCAGCGGGCAAAATCGCTGGGTCTTGCAGCGCGACCGCTGGGGCCGTCGCGATGGGAGTTCGTGACCTCGGGCGAAGTCTACGACGCGATTCTAGAGGCCCAGCCCTACAAAGTGCGCGGCCTCGTCGGGTTCGGGGCCAATCTGGTCATGGCGCAGGCCGACAGCGCGCGGGCGCGTGATGCCCTGTCTTCGCTGGATTTCATGGTTCATGCCGATCTGTTCATGTCGCCCACGGCCGAGCTTGCCGATATCGTCCTTCCCGTTGCCAGCGCGTTCGAGACCGAGGCGCTGCGCATCGGTTTTGAGGTCAGTGCTGCGGCGCAGGCGCATGTTCAGCTGCGCCCGCGCGTGGTGCCGCCGCAGGGCGAGGCCCGGTCCGACATCGCGATCGTCTGCGATCTGGCGAACCGGCTTGGCCTGGGCGAGCACCTGTTCGGCGGTGATGTCGAGGCGGCGTGGCGGCATCAGCTTGCACCCAGCGGTGTCACGCTGGAGGCGTTGCGCTCCAACCCGCAAGGCATCCGCGTGCCGCTGGAGACGCGCAGTCGGAAATATGCAAATCAGCGGGATGGCGGCCCTGCGGGATTTGCCACCCCATCGCGCCGGATCGAGCTTTATTCGGAAACGATGCTGGATCATGGCTATCCGCCGCTGCCGCAGTTTGACGAGCCTGCCGTGTCACCACGCGCACGGCCTGATCTGGCGGAAGCGTTTCCGCTGGTTCTGACCTGTGCCAAGGACACGCATTATTGCGAAACCCAGCACCGCAATATCCCAAGTCTGCGGCGCCGTGCACTTGACCCGCAGGTAGAGTTGCATCCAGACTTGGCCGCCGCGCGTGGGATAAGCGCCGGTGACTGGGTGCGGATATCCTCGCCGGTCGGCAGTGTTCGGGCGCGGGCGAAACTGAACATCACACTGCAACAAGACGTGGTCTGCGGCCAACATGGCTGGTGGGACCAATGTGAGGAAATTGGCGCCGCAGGCTACCCGCCGTACGACAGTTCAGGCGCCAATTTCAATCTGCTGATCGACCGCCGCGCCGTGGACCCGGTCAGCGGCACGGCCCCGCACCGATCGTTCCTCTGCGAGGTAGCGCGAGCTTAACTCGTGGCCCCCTTTCGCCGGTATTCCCCCTTGAAAGTAAGGGGCGGGGTTTCACGCCTGGAAGCAGCCGGTCTCGAAGGGGCAGTTGGCGCACGGCCCAAATCAACGGAAACAGGCTGCCGTAGAGGTAGTAGTT
>JANLQT010000059.1:0-26424 GCA_031368035.1 Rhodobacterales bacterium
GAGGTGATCCTGGCCCGGTTCCTTGGCCTGAAGGTCGCGGCGATTTCCACCATCACCAACATGGCGGCGGGCCTGTCGGACGAGAAGATCAGCCACGAGCACACCAAGGCGATGGCGCCTTTGGGTGCGGCAAAACTGGAACGGGTGCTGCGGCATTTTATGCAGAGCGGCGTCAGCCTGTAAGCGCCGTTTGACACCAAAGCCAAAGCGATTCACTGTTGGCCAAGGCGCGTTCCAAACCCCGGTCCCATGCAACTTTACCTGCCCATCGCCGAAGCTTCGGTGAATGCCTTTCTTATCCTCGGCATCGGCGGAATTGTGGGGTTTCTGTCGGGCCTGTTCGGGGTTGGCGGCGGGTTCCTGATCACGCCGCTGTTGTTCTTCATCGGCGTGCCGCCGGCCATTGCCGTGGCCACCGGGGCCAACCAGGTCGTCGCTTCTTCAATCTCGGGCGTCCTGGCGCAGGTCAAGCGCAAGGCGGTCGATTTCAAGATGGGGGGCGTCTTGACGGCGGGCGGCTTTGTCGGGTCCAGCATTGGCGGCGTGGTGTTTGATTTCATGTCGCGGCTGGGGCAGATCGACGTGTTCGTGCAACTGTCCTATGTGGTGTTTCTGGGCGGTGTCGGCGCGCTGATGTTTCAGGAAAGCCTGCGCGCGCTGATGCGCAGCCGCCGCCCCGGAGGCGCGCCGATCCGGCGCAGCCATGTGCATAGCTGGGTGCATGGCCTGCCGCTGAAGACCAAATTCCGCGCCTCGGGCCTGTATATCTCGGTGCTGCCGCCTTTGGGCGTCGGGGCGGCGGTGGGCTTTCTGGCGGCGATCATGGGGGTGGGCGGCGGGTTCATCATGGTCCCGGCGATGATTTATTTCCTGGGGATGCCGACGCGGGTGGTGGTGGGCACGTCGCTGTTCCAGATCATTTTCGTCACCGGATACACCACGCTGATGCATGCCATGACCCATCACACGGTGGACATGGTGCTGGCGCTGTTGCTGATCCTGGGCGGCGTCGTCGGCGCGCAGCTTGGCACCCAGGCCGGAACCAAGCTGAAGGCCGAGCAGATGCGCATCCTGCTGTCGATCCTGGTGCTGGGGGTGGCGATCAAGATCGGCTATGATCTGGTGGCGACGCCGGACGAGTTGTTCAGCATCGCTGCGGTGCGGTCTTGATCCGGCTGGCGCTGGCCCTGACCTTGCTGGCGCTGCCCGCTGTGGCGCAGGAACGGATCGTTGCCGGGCTTAGCCAGAACCAGGTGCAGATCACCGCGACCTTCGATGGTTCGGCCATTCTGATCTACGGCGCGGTCAAGCGGGACACGCCGGACCCCGGCGGCCCGCCGCTGGCGGTGATCGTCACCACCGAGGGCCCCTCGACCGCGCTGACCATCCGCAAGAAGGACCGGGTGGCCGGGATCTGGCTGAACCGCGATTCTGTGACCATCGACGCGGCGCCCAGCTTTTACGATGTGTCCAGCTCGTTGCCGCTGGCCGAAAGCCTGTCCGAGACTGAGGATCTGCGCTTTCGCGTGACGCTTCCGCATATGATCCGCGCCATCGGCATCACCGGCGAGGCCGAGAATTCCGAGGCTTTCGTGGAGGCGCTGATGCGCATCCGCACCGCACAGGGGCGGTTCCGGACCGAAGAGAACGCGGTGCAACTGGTGGAAAACACGCTGTTCCGTGCCGATGTGACGCTGCCGTCCGATCTGGTCGAGGGGAACTACAAGGTCCGCATGTTCCTGACGCGGGGCGGGCGCGTGGTGGATCAGAAGGACATGACGATTTTCGTGCGCAAGGCGGGGCTGGAGCGGTTTCTGTTCAACCTCGCGCAAGAGCAGCCGCTGGTTTATGGGCTGATCTCGCTGGCGATTGCGGTGATCGCGGGCTGGGCGGCCTCGGCCGGGTTCCGCTGGCTGCGCGGGCGTTAAGCCGCGAGCGCCAGCACCTGACCGCGTCTTTGCCACAGGGTGACCCCGCGCGCGAGGTTCATCAGGGTCAGGGCCGCCCACAGGCCATGCATGCCCCAGATTGGCACCAGCAGGGCCAGCGCCAGCGCATAGACCGCGACCGAGGGCAGCATGGCGCGCAGCATCGCCCCGGTCAGCAGCGCACCGATGAAGACGCCGTCCCAGATCCAGCTGGCAAAGCCGACGAGCGGGGCTGCGATCAACCAGGGCAGCACGCTGGCAGCCGCCGCGCGCACATCCGGCGCGGTGGTCATCAGGGCGACGATGGCGGGGCCGCCCAGCAGCAAAATGCCACTGAGAAGGGCCGCGCCGATCAGTCCCCATTGAAAGGACAAGTCAATCGCCCGTCGCAAGTCGCCCTTGCGTTTGGCGCCGATCGCTTGGCCCACAAGCGTTTCGGCGGCAAAGGCGAATCCGTCCAGCGCGAAGGCGGTGATCGACAGCAGTTGCGCGAGGATCTGGTTTGCGGCGAGTTCGGCGTCGCCGCCGCGCGCCGACAGGAAGATGAAGCTGGTGAACGCCAATTGCAGCAGCACCGTGCGCGCCAGAATATCGCGGCTGGCGCTGAACATCTTGCGCAGGGCCGGTCCATCGCGCAGGCGCGCCCACGCCTCGGCCAGTCCGGCAAAGGCCGACCGGACCAGCCACAGACCCAGCAGCAGCCCCGACACCTCGGCCACCAGCGCCGCCGTTGCCACGCCCTTGACCGCCCAGCCAAGGCCCAGCACGAACCACAAGGCCAGCCCCATGTTCAGCAGGTTCTGCCACAGTTGCAGCACCAGCACCGCCCGCGTGCGTTCGACCCCGATCAGCCAGCCGGTCAGCGCATACAACGCGACCGAGGCCGGGGCGGCCCAGATGCGGATTGACAGGTAATCGCGCGCCATCGCCTCGACCTCGGTTGAGGCGGGGGACAGGTGGAAGGCCAGCGCAAACAGCGGCGTTTGCAAGGCGAGCACCGCCAGCCCCACCGCAAAGGCCACGATCAGCGCGCGCAGCAGGACCGCGCGCAATTCGCCCTCGTCGCCAGCGCCCTTGGCCTGCGCGGCCAGACCCGAGGTGCTCATCCGCAGGAAGCCGAAAATCCAGAACATCGACGACAGGATGACCGCGCCGATCCCCACCGCGCCGATGGGCGCGGCAAGCCCGATCTGGCCCACGACGGCGGTATCCACTGCGCCCAACAGCGGCACGGTGGCATTGGACAGCACGATGGGCACGGCGATTTTCAGAACCCGCGCATGGGTCAACCGCGAGGCGGCGGCCCCCGCCATCAGCCCGTCCTCGCCGTCAGCAATGGGCCGCATTTGCTGGCCACTGGTTCGCCCCCTGTCCGCCCTGCACCCTTCAGGATGCGAAGCCATGGCACCGACCCGCAGCAACGGCAACATGATCCGACACAACTTGATCGGCGGCGCTGCCTGTGGTCAGCATGGAAGATCCTTGCTGACACGCCATCCGAAAGGCACGCCCATGTTCGCAGACCGCTCCAGAGCCTTTCTGATCCTTATTTCGCTGGGTCTGGCCCCGGTTGCGCTGTCTTACGGGCTCGCGCCCGAGAAAAGTCTGCCCTGGCTGTTCGGCATCGACGCCAGTGGCGTGAACCTGCGGCATATCTTGCGCGGCGTGATGGGGCTTTATCTGGCGATGATCTGCTTTTGGATCGCCGGGGCAGTCCTTGCCAGATTGCGCGTGCCGGCGCTGTGGAGCCTCGTGGTGTTCATGACCGGACTTGGCCTTGGCCGGCTGTTCAGCCTGATCGTGGACGGATGGCCGCATCCGCTGCTGGTGGTCTATCTGGTGCTGGAAGTCGCGATTGCCGGGATCGGCATCCGTTTCCTGCGCGCCGCGGCCTGAAGGCGGCCCGGACTGCCCGTCAGCCCATCTCGGGCATCAGAAAGTGCCCGGTTGCCATGGCGATGGGTTTGGCGCGGTTGTCCTGCCAGCACTCGACATGCACACTGGCATAGCGCCGCCCCGACCTGGTGACCTGCGCCCGCGCATAAGCATCGCGCGGCAGGCCGGACCGCAGATAGTCCACCGAAAAATCAATGGTCTTTGGCAAAATGGGGGAGGCGCCGGTGGCGCCGGGGTCGATGCGCCCAGCCTCGATATCCTCCCACAGCACGGCCCAGGCGAGTTCTATGATCGCAGTCACTTCCATGAAGGCCGCGGTGGCGCCGCCATGCAGGGCGGGAAGGTTGGGATTGCCGATCAGCATGTCCTGAAACGGCAGTAGCGCGGTCAATTCGTCGCCGCGCCGTTCAAATTCGGCCCCCAGAAAGCGGACATAGGGCACCGCAGTGACCAGCCAATCAAGGGCAGTCTCGCGGCGCGCCTGCACGACATGCAAAGGCTCTGGCGCAGGACGCATACTCATGGACGCATACTCATGGTTGTCCGGCCCCGCCCGTCAGGGTGAAGGCGGCTGATCCGGTGGCGACGGGCCGGTCCTTGTCGTCATCGGTTGCCGTGACGCGGACGAAGGCCACCGTGCGGGTGATGTGGAAGCAATGCGCATGCGCCGTAACCGTCTGCCCCGGTGTCGCGGGCCGCATGTAGTCGATGCGCAGGTCCAGCGTGGCTGTCGATGTCGGCGCTGCCGGATGGCTCATCACCGAGGCGCCCGAGGCCGAGTCGATCAGCGCTGAAATCGCGCCACCGTGCAAAACCCCGGTCGCCGGATCGCCGACCAGCCGCGCATCCCAAGGCATCGACAGCACCGCATGGCCATCCCCGACCCGGTCCACCTGCATCCCCAGGGCGCGCGAATGCGGCAGGGCCAGGATCAGGGCACGGGCGCGGGTCAAGACGTCATCCATACCCGCATCATTGCGCTTGCACCAAAAGGTGCAAGACCCCGCCTCGGCGCTTGCAGTCGGGCCCGAAGTGACCTTACGTTACATGCGTAGAAGGAGGAGGGGGGAATGTCCGAAACAAGGCTCAGTTTCAAAGAGATGTGTGCCAAGTTCGACGTGACGCCCCGCACGCTGCGCTATTACGAATATATCGAGCTTCTGGCCCCGGAAAAGGTCGGGCGCAGCCGGTTTTACGGCCCGCGCGAAGTGGCGCGGATGACCCTGATCCTGCGGGGACGGCACTTCGGCTTTTCGCTGGAAGAGATCCGCCAGTGGCTTTTGATCTATCAGCAACAGGGCACCAAGCCGCAACTGGAAACCTTTGTCGAATTCGCCGACCGGCAACTGGCGCAACTGACCGCCCAGCGCGACGTGCTGGACATCTCGATCCGTGATCTGGCCGCGCTGCGTGCCACTGCGGCGGACGAGTTGAAGGGTCTGGCCTGACCGGCGCTGGAAAACCGGCCCGCCTGACGCAGCGTCACGGAAAACGGGACGGCGCGTCACCTCTCGCCGCCTGATCCCCCTCACCGCATCCTCGCCGTGTCCGGGCCCGCTTGCCCGAAGATCTTCCGGCTGAACGAGGGTGCCATGACCTACAAGACCCCGCTGACCGACCTTGATTTCGTGCTGCACCGGGTGCTGGGGATCAGTCAGTCCGATATCCCCGGCTATGCCGATCTGGACCCTGCCTTCACGCAAGCGGTGCTGGACGAGGCGGCCAAGCTGTCACATGCGGTTCTGGCCCCGCTGAACGCGGTTGGGGACCGGGAAGGCTGCCGGCTGGAAAACGGCGTGGTGCGGATGCCGACGGGGTTTCAGGCCGCCTTCGACGCGCTGCGGCAAGGCGGCTGGACGGCTTTGGACTGCGCGGAGGAGTTTGGCGGGCAGGGTCTGCCCTATCTGATGCACACGGCGGTGAACGAGTGTTTCGTCTCGGCCAACATGGCATTGAACATGGTGCAGGGCCTGACCCATGGCGCCTATTCCGCCATCGCCGCGCATGGCTCGGCCGCGCAAAAGGCGCTGTATCTGCCGAAACTGGCGTCGTGTGAGTGGACCGGCACGATGAACCTGACCGAGCCGCACTGCGGCACCGATCTGGGGCTGATCCGCACCAAGGCCGAACCGCAGGCCGATGGCAGCTACCGCGTGACGGGCACGAAGATCTTCATCTCGGCCGGGGACCATGACATGGCCGAGAACATCGTGCATCTGGTGCTGGCCAAGGCGCCGGGCGGGGGGGAGGGGACCAGGGGGATTTCCCTGTTCATCGTGCCGAAGGCCCTGCCTGACGCCTCGGGCAATCCGGGGGTGCGCAACGGCGTGACCCCGCTGAAGGTGGAAGACAAGATGGGCATCCATGCCAGCCCGACCTGCGTGATGGCCTTTGACGGTGCGGTGGGCTTTTTGCTGGGGGACCTGCACAAGGGCATGCGCGCCATGTTCACCATGATGAACGAGGCGCGGCTGGGCGTCGGCCTGCAAGGCTATGCCGTGGCCGAGGCCGCCTATCAGGCCGCCCGCGCCTATGCGCTGGACCGCCGTCAGGGCCGGGCGCTGAACGGCGCGGCCGATCCGTCGCAGCCTGCCGATCCGCTGATCGTGCATCCCGACGTCCGGCGGATGCTGATGGACCAGAAAAGCTTTATCGAGGGCGCGCGGGCGTTCACTTTCTGGGTCGCCAGCCTGATCGACCGGGCGCACCGGATGGACGACGGGAAGGCAGATGCGCTGGCCTCGCTGCTGATCCCGGTGCTGAAGGGGTTCCAGACCGACCGCGGCTTTGACATGACGGTGCTGGCCCAGCAGGTTTGGGGCGGGCATGGCTATATCGAAGACAACCCGGCCAGCCAGTTCGTCCGCGATGCGCGGATCGCGATGATCTATGAAGGCGCAAACGGTGTGCAGGCGCTGGACCTTGTGGGCCGCAAGTTGCCAGCAGACGGGGGGCGCGCCGTGCAGTCGTTCCTGGCGCTGGTCAAGGCCGAAGGTCAGGCCCATCAGGCGCCCGAGATGGCAGCCTTCACCGCGCCGCTGAAAGCCGCTTCCAAGGGCCTGTCTGCAGCCTTGGGCGCGCTGCTGGAACAGGGCCAGAAAAACCCCGATGCCGCGCTGGCCGGGTCGAGCGACCTCATGCATCTGATGGGCCATGTCTGCCTTGGCCTGATGTGGACCCGCATGGCTGCCTCCGCTTTGGCCGATCTGGCCTCGGGCACCGGGGATGCGGCCTTCCTGAACGCCAAGCTGGCCACCGGGCGGCATTACATGGCGCGGCACCTGCCGATGGCCGGGCTGCATCTGGCGCGCATCCAGGCGGGGGGCGAGACGGTGATGGCGCTGGACCCGCAGGCTTTCTAAGCTGCGATCGCAACCCCGGGGGGAGAAGCCCATGCCAAAACGTTTCCGTCTGACCCGCCGCTTCCCCGTCGCGATGACCGAAGACGGCTACCGCCGCCTGAAGCGCTTTGCCGCCGAGGCGGGGCTGGACGAGGGTGAGGCTTTGTCCTTCCTGTTCGAGCATTTCGACAGCGTGATGGACAAGGACACCCTGACCCACCGGCTTCGGCTGTTCAATTCGGAACTGGAGGATCGAAAAGGCTAGTCTGGCACAGGCTGAACCGCCCAGACGCCTTCGGCGGGTGAGTATTTGTCACCACAATGATGATGGGAACGGAATGATACGGACAGAGCAACACTCAGAATCCGCCTCACCCTGCATGACCCGGTGCTTGGCTGGCCCCTTGGCAGGGTGAGGCATCATCACTGCGGACGGTCATCGGCTCTCCAGCCTGTACCGTAACGTCAGTGTGGCGCAGCGTGGTTAAAGACGCGTTAAAATGTCCTTGATGGTCTTTGCGATCATCATTGTGGTGCAAATACCTCTCCGGGGGTCCGGGGGTGGAAAACCCCCGGATTGGGGTCTGGCAAGAACGGTGGGAGGATAGCGTGTGACGGTAACGCTGTACGGCTTTGGCGAAAGCGGCAATGCCTACAAGGTCGCGCTGATGCTGGCCTTGACCGAAACGCCCTGGCGGCTGGAATTCGTGCCCTTTTTCAACGGCGGCACCCGCACGCCGGCGTTCCGGGCGATCAACGAGATGGGCGAAGTGCCGGTGCTGGTGGACGGCGAAGTGACGCTGGCGCAGTCCGGCGTGATCCTCGATTATCTCGCGCAGAAGACCGGCCTGTTCGGCGGACGGGGCGAGGCGGACCGGCGCGAGATTTTGCGCTGGGTGCTGTGGGACAACCACAAATTCTCGACCCAGATCGGCACCACGCGGTTCCTGACGAACTTCATTTCCGAAGACAAGCGGCCCGCCGGAGCCATCCCCTTCCTGCAAGGCCGCCTGAAAAGTGCTTTTGCCGTGCTGGAAAAGCACCTTGAAGATCGCCAATGGGTCGCCTGCGACGGGCCAACCACAGCGGATCTGTCTTGCTGTTCCTATCTGTTCTACCCCGAACCCTGGGGGCTTTCGCTCGCCGATTACCCCGCCATCTCTGGCTGGCTGGACCGCATCCGCGCCCTGCCCGGCTGGAAGCACCCCTATGATCTGATGCAACGCGCCTTCCCTCCTGCCCCTTGAGGCCCCTATGACCGACGCTTTCATCTATGACGCCATTCGCAGCCCGCGCGGCAAGGGACGCCCCGACGGCGCGCTGCACGAGGTCACCTCGGTCCGCCTGTCGGCGCTTATGCTGGACGCGCTAGCGGACCGCAGCCACCTGCAAGGCCCGGTGATCGAGGATGTGATCTGGGGCAATGTCACGCAAATCGGCGAGCAGGGCGGGTGTCTGGCGCGATCGGCCGTGCTGGCGTCCGGGCTTGACCAGGCCATTCCGGGCCTTGCCATCAACCGGTTCTGCGCCAGCGGGCTTGAGGCGGTGAACCTCGCCGCAAACCAGATCAGGGGCGGGGCGGGCAGCGCCTATATCGCCGGCGGGGTCGAGATGATGAGCCGGGTGCCGATGTCCTCGGACGGGGCGGCGATTGCGGTGGATCCCAGCCTTGCCATGGGCACGCATTTCGTGCCGCAGGGCATTTCGGCGGACCTGATCGCCACGGAATACGGATTCAGCCGTGCTGACGCTGACGCCTTGGCGGTGGAAAGCCAGCGCCGGGCCGGGCACGCTTGGGCCGAGGGGCGGTTTGCCGGTTCGGTTGTGCCGGTACGCGACATCAACGGGTTGGTGATGCTGGCCCATGACGAACACATGCGCCCGCAGACCGACATGGCGGCTCTGGCCAAGCTGGACCCGGCGTTTCAGGCGATGGGCGAGGTCTTGCCGGGCTTCGACAAGGTCGCGCTGCTGAAATACCCGCATCTGGAGAAGATCAAGCACATCCATCACGCTGGCAACTCGTCCGGCATCGTGGATGGGGCCGCAGCCGTGCTGATTGGCACTGCCGAGTTCGGCCGCGCCCATGGCCTGACGCCGCGCGCCCGCATCCGCGCCACCGCGCGGATCGGAACCGAGCCGACGATCATGTTGACCGGCCCGGTGCCAGTGACGGAACGGGTGCTGGCCAGCGCGGGCATGTCCATTGCCGACATCGACCTGTTCGAGGTGAACGAGGCGTTTTCCGCCGTCGTCCTGCGCTTCATGCAGGCCTTCCAGGTCGATCATGCCCGCGTCAACGTGAACGGCGGCGCCATCGCCATGGGGCATCCGCTGGGCGCAACCGGCGCCATCCTGATCGGCACGCTGCTGGACGAATTGGAACGGACCGGCAAAGGCACCGGCCTTGCCACGCTGTGCGTCGCCTCGGGCATGGGGGCGGCCACCATCATCGAAAGGATCTGAAGAATGCCCAAGCTTGATCTGTCCAAGGTTCCGGTCAAGACCGGCTCGATCTATCCCGAACCCTATGCCTCGATGGTCAAGGGCCGCTCGTCCCTGCGGCTGGGCGATGCGGGCGGGCTGACGCAGTTCGGGGCCAATCTGGTGATGCTTGAACCCGGCGCCATGTCCTCGTTGCGGCACTGGCACATGGCCGAGGATGAGTTCGTCATGGTCACGGAAGGCACCTGCGTCTTGGTGCAGGACGAGGGTGAGACGGTGATGAACCCCGGCGATTGCGCGGCCTTTCCGGCCGGCAGCACCAATGGCCACCATTTCCTGAACCGCTCGGACAAGATCGCCAAGTTCCTCGTCGTCGGCAGCAAGGCCAAGCGCGAAGTTGCGACCTATTCCGACGTGGACCTGACGGTGGAAATGGGGGATGGCAAGGCCCGGTTCTCCTACAAGGACGGCACCGACTGGACCGGGCCGCGATGATCGTCGATCCCGCCAGCGCACCGCGCGACACCGCCCCAAACGGCGGCGCGCTGGTCTATCTGTCGCGTGCGGGCGGGATCATCCAATTCGGCGCCTATCTCGACCGGCTGATGCCCGGCGCGGTGTCAAGCCAGCGGCACTGGCATTCCGCCGAGGATGAGTTTGCCTTTGTCCTGTCGGGACATGCCACGCTGATCGACGACGATGGCGCCCATCCGCTCGCCCCAGGCGATGCCTGTTGCTGGCGCCATGCCGAGCCGAACGGACACCACATCCGCAACGACAGCGATCAGGCTTTCACCTATCTGATCGTCGGCAGCCGGGTTTCGGGCGATGTCTGCACCTATCCGGACGCGGGCGAGCGGCAGGTGAACACCGAGACCGACTGGTGGATCGAGGATCAGGAAGGTCAGCACCGGAAAGGCGGCGCCCTGCCGCAGCACCTGTTGAACCTCGCGCCCCGCTGGGGCCGCGCCTTTGACGGCATCATCTTCCCGCATGTCATCAAGCCGGTCGGCGTGCCCGGCCAAAGCGGGTCCGGCTATCCCGGTGGGCGCGGGGCGCTTGGAACCTATATCGCCACGCCCCTGTCGGACGCTGGCGGGATCAGCCAGTTCGGCGCCTTTACCGAGGTGTTGATGCCCGGCGCGCAAAGCTCGCACCGGCACTGGCACGAGACGGAGGATGAATTTCTTTATGTGCTGGACGGGACCGTGACCGTGGTGGAAAACGACGGCGCACATGATCTGGCACCCGGCGGCTGCGCCTGCTGGCCCCGCGGCGTGCCCAACGCGCATTGCGTGCAGAACCGCACGGCGACGCCGGTCCGCTATTTCGTCACGGGCACGCGGATGGCCGAGGACGCCTGCCATTACCCCGAGATTGACCTGCACTACACCCGCCGCGGCGGGTTCAGCGCCATGACCCACAAGGACGGCACGCCCTATCCCGGCTGGCCTCAGGAGACCAAGACATGACCGATTTCACCCGTAGCACCACAACCGAAGGCGTTGCCATCCTGACCTGGGATGTGCCGGGCAAGTCGATGAACGTCATGTCCAACGAAGGCTTTGCCGAGGTGGAGGCGTTGTTTGACGCGGCACTGGCCGATCCGGGCGTGAAGGGCATCGTGCTTACCTCGGCCAAGAAGGATTTCGCGGGCGGGATGGATCTGAACACCATCGCGCAGATGAAGGCGGCAGGCGGCGACAATCCGGCGCAGGCGGTCTTTGATGGCGTCATGGCGATCCACAAGCTGCTGCGAAAGATCGAGCGGGCGGGGATGGACC
This sequence comes from Rhodobacterales bacterium, assembly GCA_031368035.1. Classification (GTDB taxonomy): domain Bacteria; phylum Pseudomonadota; class Alphaproteobacteria; order Rhodobacterales; family Rhodobacteraceae; genus Stagnihabitans. The sequence goes on from JANLQT010000059.1 coordinate 11,395, forward strand.
CCAAGACGCGACAGGGCGGCAAGCCGGTGGTCGCGGCGCTGCCGGGCACGGCGGTCGGGATCGGGCTGGAACTGCCGCTCGCTTGCCACCGGATCATTCTGGCGGACAATGCCAGCGCCAAGATCGGCCTGCCGGAGATCAAGGTCGGTATCTTCCCCGGCGCGGGCGGCACGACGCGGCTGGTGCGGAAGATGGGTGCGATGGCGGCGGCGCCGTTACTGCTGGAGGGCCAGCAGTCAGGCCCGACGGAAGCGTTGGCGGCGTGGCTGGTGGACGAGGTAGTCGCCGCAGCCCACATGCTGGGGCGGGCATGTGCTTGGGTGCTGGGGGCGAGCGACGCCGATCTGGTGAAGCCCTGGGACCGGAAGGACTACAAGATGCCGGGCGGCGCGCCCTATACGGCGTCAGGGTTCCAGACCTATGTTGGGGCCTCGGCCATGGTGGCGGGCAATACGATGGGCGCTTATCCGGCGGCCAAGGCTTTGCTGTCGGCGGTCTATGAAGGGGCGCTGGTGCCGTTTGATACCGCGCTGAAGATCGAAGCGCGGTGGTTCACTTCGGTGATCCTGAACCCGTCCTCGACCGCGATGATCCGGTCCTTGTTCATCAACAAGGAAGCACTGGAGAAGGGCGCGAACCGGCCCAAGGTGGCGGATCAACGCGTGACGAAGCTGGGCGTGATCGGCGCGGGGATGATGGGGGCGGGCATCGCCTATGTCGCGGCGGCGGCGGGGATTTCGGTGGTATTGATTGACGCCTCGCAAGAGGCTGCTGACCGCGGCAAGGCGCATTCGGCGGTGCTTCTGGACAAGGCGATGGCGCGCGGCAAGGGCTCGCCCGAGGCCAAGGCGGCGCATCTGGACCGCATCACCGCGACGACCGATTACGCGGCGCTGACGGGGTGTGATCTGGTGGTGGAAGCGGTGTTCGAGGACCCCAAGGTCAAGGCCGAGGTGCTGCCCCGCGTACAGGCGGCGGCGCCGGGGGCGATCATTGCGTCGAACACCTCGACGCTGCCGATCACCGGGCTTAGCAGCGCGGTGACGGATGCCAGCCGCTTCATCGGCATCCATTTCTTCTCGCCCGTGGACCGGATGGCGCTGGTCGAAATCATCCGCGGCAAGGCGACCGGGGACGAGGCCGTCGCCAAGGCGCTGGATTTCGTCCGGCAGATCCGCAAGACGCCGATCGTGGTGAACGACGCGCGGTTCTTTTACGCCAACCGCTGCATCCTGCCCTACATCAACGAGGGCATCCGGATGGTGGCCGAAGGCGCGGCCCCGGCGCTGGTGGAACACGGCGCGCAGATGGTCGGCATGCCGGTCGGGCCGCTGCAACTGGTGGACGAGATTTCCATCGACCTGGGCATCAAGATCGCCAAGGCGACCAAGGCGGCGATGGGGGCGGAATATCCCGACGACGCGGTGGATGCCGTGGTTTTCGCGCTGGCCGAACAGGGCCGGATGGGTCGCAAGGCCCTCAAGGGGTTCTACGATTATGACGCAAAGGGCAAACGTGCGGGCCTGTGGCCGGGCCTTGCCGAGCACTGGCCGGTGAAGGCGGACCAGCCGGGCGTCGCCGAGGTGCAGCACCGCCTGCTGATGGTGCAGGCGCTGGAGGCGGTGCGGGCGTTGGAACAGGGCGTTCTGACCGACATCCGCGAAGGCGATGTCGGCGCGATCCTGGGCTGGGGCTTTGCGCCATGGTCGGGTGGGCCGTTCGGCTGGCTGGACATTCTGGGCGCGGCGCAAGCGGTGCAGATTTGCGACGGGCTGGAGGCGCAGCACGGCCCCCGCTTTGCAGCCCCGGCGCTGCTGCGCGACCTCGCGGCCAAGGGCGAGGGGTTCTACGCCCGGTTCGCGCCGCGCAAGGCGGCCTGACCCAGGGCGCTGCCGACATCTTCGGCCAGAAGCCGGGCGACGAGGGGGCGGGCTTCGGCCAGCGGCAGCAGCGGCGGGACCAAGCGCCCACACCCCTCTGGCCCCGGCATGGCAAGGATCAGGCCCGGCCCGGCATAGATCAGGTCGGCTTCCTCCAGCCGCAGCAGCACCGGCGCAGCCACATTGGGCGCGGAGGAGACCTCGCGCCAGCCTTCCAGCGCCTCGGCCGGGATCAAGGCGAAGGGCTCACCAGTCAGCGACAAGGCGACGTCGGTTTCCACCAGCACCGGCTGGCCGGGCGGCAGGCGGGTGGGGCCGCGATTGCCGCAGGCCCCGGCGGGCAGGACCTGCACCCACAGGGGCGGCGGCTGGGTTTCGATGGCGATCAGCCGCAGCGCGCCTGCGCCCACCGTCAGCACCGATTGGCCGGGCCGCAAGAAGGCCGCCGCGCGCCAGCCTTTGGGCGTGGCAACGCGGGTCTCGGGGAATATCCCACGGACCAGCGCCTCTGCCGTCAGGAATTTCGGGATCGCCGTCATCGGGGCCTCCTGTCCCCAGTTGAGGCGCCGCGAACCCGGCATGGCCCGCGCGGATCTGTGGCGGGGCCGGGGCGGATCGGGACAGTTTGACGGTTCAGGCCGGATCGTCGAAATGATAGCCAAAACGGGCGATATCTTCGGCGGCGAGCTGGGCCAGAACGGCGGCATCGGCATCCGAATAGAACGGCCGCCAATCGCGCGGGCGGGCGCTGGAGTTGGCTTTTGGCAGGGGGGTAAGGCGGAAGCCCAGATGCCCCTCGAACGGAGCAAGGTCGAGGTCCAGATGCTCGATCCGGGCGAACAGGCTGGCGCGTTCGTCGCCCTGCGGATCGCGCAGATAGGAGGCGTAGGGCGACAACGCCAGCGCGGTCATGGTCTGGGGATGGTTCAGAAAGCCCGAGAAGTTTTGAGCCTTGGCCAGTCCCACGGCGGGATGGGCAAAGCTTTGCTCGCGCAGCCAGTGGTAATAGCTGACTATCCGGTCCCAGGGGTTGCGCACCAGGGTCAGGGTGAAGAATGTGGCAATCTCGTCCTCGCTCGCCAGCCCGGCGATATCGGCCAGGGTGGAGTGTTTCCACAGCCGCCCCGCCGTCTTTACCCCCGCCAGCCGCCCCTTGCGCGCCCGCGCTTTCGGCGTGTCGCCCACGAGCACATCCTCTTTCATCGCCCGCGCCTCCAGCGCCAGCGCCAGCGCCGTGCCGGCGGTCTTGGGGATATGGATGAAGATGAAGCGGCGCCGGCGTGAGAGGATCATGACGCAGTCCCAAAAGAAGGGAGTATTTGGGCCACAATGATGATTAGGGCCGCATCATCATTGTGGCGCAAAATACTCCCCGCGGAGCGTCCCGTGGCAAGGCTGGATGCATCGCCGGACAGGTCAGACCGCATTTGGCAGCGGGCGCCCGTCGAGATGCGCGAAAAGGTTGTCCACCGCCATCATCCCCATCGCCTCGCGCACTTCCAGCGCGGCGGTGCCGAGATGTGGCAGCAGGGTCACGTTTTCCATGGCGATCAGGGCCGGGCTGACCCTGGGTTCAAATTCGTAAACGTCCAGCCCCGCCCCGGCGATCTGGCGGGATTGCAGCGCGGTGACGAGCGCGGATTCCTCGACCACATCGCCGCGCGAGATGTTGATCAGCAGGGCATGGGGCTGCATTTGGGCGAGGGCTTGGGCATTGATCAGGTGGCGCGTTTCGGCGCTGCCGGGGACGGCGATCACCACGATATCGGCGGCGAGGGCTTCGGCGAAGGGGACTTGGGCGGCGAAGTCGAGCGCGACCGTGCTGCGGTTGTGAAATACCACCTCCATGCCGAAACCGAAATGGCAGCGGTGCGCGATGGCTTGGCCGATGCGGCCCATGCCGATGATGCCGAGCCGTTTGCCGGTGACATGCATGCCCAGCATTTGCGTTGGGTGCCAGCCGGTCCATGCGCCTTTGCGCAGCAGGCGCTCGCCTTCGCCAGCGCGGCGGGCGGTCATCAGGATCAGGGTCAGGGCGATGTCGGCTGTGGCATCGGTGACCGCGCCGGGCGTGTTGGTCACGGCAAGGCCCGCGGCCTTGGCGGCGACGGTGTCGATGTGGTTATAGCCGACGCCGAAATTGGCGAGGATTCTGGCGCGGGGTTTGGGGACGTCTGCGAACACGTCTGCCCGGAACAGATCGCCAAGCGTGGGCAGGATGGCGTCGCAGTCGCGCAAGGCGGCGCGCAGGTCGGCGGGGGTCAGGGGGACCGGTTCGTCGCGCCAAATGACGTCGAATCGGGTGCGGGCGCGGGTCACGACCGTTTGAGGCATGCAGCGGGTGATGAGCAGCCTGGGCGGCATCAGAACAGCTTTCCCCCCAGCGGGACGTCTTGGTCGGGGGCGATCAGGACAACTTCGCCGTCGGCATCGGGGACGCCGAGAACCAGCACTTCGGACAAGACTTTGCCGATCTGTCGGGGTGGGAAGTTGACCACCGCCAGCACGTTGCACCCGATCAAGGCTTCGGGGGTGTAGTGCTTCGTGATCTGGGCGGAGGAGCGTTTTTCGCCGATCTCGCCGCCGAAATCGACCCAAAGCTTGATCGCGGGCTTGCGCGCCTCGGGGAAGGGTTCGGCGCGGGTGATGCGGCCGACGCGGATATCGACGCGGGTGAAATCATCGTAGGTGATCGTCACTTGCCAAGCTCCCGGCCGCGTTCGGCGGCGGCATGGACGGCGCGGAGCATCAGGGGGGCCAGGCCGGTTTCCGGGTCCATCAGGTGCTGTAGGGCCGCCGCCGTGGTGCCGCCGGGGGAGGTCACATTGACCCGCAGCTGCGCGGCGCTTTCGGGGGCGCGGTATGCGAGTTCCCCTGCCCCGACGACCGTTGCTCGGGCGAGTTTCATTGCCACATCGGGGGGCAAGCCTTCTGCCACGCCTGCGGCGGCCATCGTTTCGATCAGGTGGAAGACATAGGCCGGGCCAGAGCCTGAAACCGCCGTCACCGCGTCGATCTGGTCCTCGCCGGACAGTTCGACCACCTCGCCCACCGCTTGCATCAGCGCCTTGGCGAGCGCGAGGCCCGAGGCGCCGGCATGGGTATTGCCGCAAATGCCGGTGATGCCGCGACCGACCATCGCCGGAGTGTTGGGCATGGTGCGGACGATGGGGGTGCGCGCGCCCAGAACCGCCGCGAAGGTGGCGATCGACGTGCCGGCGGCGATGGAGACGAACAGGGTCTTGCCGTTGCCCATCGCCTGCAAGGCGGGCAAGGCTGCACCCATCATTTGGGGTTTGACCGCCACCAAGGCGACGGCGGGGGATTTCGGCAGGGGTTCGTTGACATGGACGCCGGTACTTTTCAGCCAGTCCGAGGGGTTGGGTTCCAGCACCCAGACCGACGAAACGGGCACCCCCGCCGCCAGCCAACCGGTCAGAAGGGCAGTGCCCATCTTGCCGCATCCCAGTAGAACCAGCCCATCCCGGGCCACCGCGTCCAGCATACCAATCTCCCTCAAACCGAGGGCAGGTTAGGCGCGCCCGTAAGCCTCGGCAATGGCGACCTGCATCGCATGAGCCGGGGTGTTGTCGGACCAGGCCACCAGTTGGAAGGCCGGGTAGAACCGCTCGCAGGCCATCACGGCCTGGCCGATCAGCCCGTCGATCTGTTCCGGACTGGCGATCTGGCCGCCCGCCAGCAGCAGGCCATAGCGCCAGACCATCAGCTTTTGTTCAGCCCAATAGGTGAAGGCGCCGGTCCAGACCATGTCGTTGCAGCGGTTCAACACGTCGTGCAGCGCGCCCATCCGTTCGGTCGGCGGCTCCATCTCGAAGGTGCAGATCAGCCGCAGCGTCTCGTCCGAGGCGTTCCAGGCCAGCGTCAGGGAATAGGTGCGCCACTGGCCTTCGACCGCCATGGCGATCTGGTCGTCGGTGACGCGGTCAAATTCCCAATCGTTGGATTCGGCCAGAGTTTCGACGATGTCGATCGGGTGAATCTCATCGCTCGTCAGATAGTCTTCGGTCAATGACATGCCTGGCCTCATATTGAAGCCGCTTTGCAGGCCACGACCCACTAGCGGCTGGGTGTCCGGCAAGGAACAGCGTTACCAGACGTGTCCCTTACTAGATATTGTGGGCCTGCTTGGGAATCCTGTAAAGTGATTTCTGTGCAAATCTTCTGTGGACAAGTCCGCTGGGGCGAGTGCCCAGCCTGACAGGGCCGCCACGCTGGCGGCTCTGGACCCTGCGGCGCGATTGTGGGACGATCCCGGAGCAGGCAAAGTGTGGAGGAAGCCCTTGGCAAGATTTGAAAATCAGACTTTCGCCGGCGATGTGGACATTGACGGGAACGAATATCTCAATTGCCGGTTCGAACATGCACGGCTGATCTATGTCGGAGGGCGGCCGCCGCGGTTTGAGGGCTGCTCTTTCGATCCGGTGCAATTCTCGTTCAAGGGTCCGGCCCAGAACACGCTTGTCATGCTGAAGGCCATGGCCAGCGAACCAAAGATGCGCAGCCTGCTCCGGGGCACCTTCCCGAGCCTGTTCGGCAACTGAGCCGCGGTCCCTACAGATCGAAGCTGGCGAACACCGGGGCATGGTCGCTGCCCTGTTCCCAGCCGCGCACGTCGCGGCGGATGCGGCTGCCGTGGGCGGCGCTGGAAATGTCGGGGGTGGCCCAGATGTGGTCCAAGCGGCGGCCCTTGTCGGCCTCGTCCCAACCGGGGCTGCGGTAGGACCACCAGCTGTAGAGCCGGCCATCGGGGATGTCGTTGCGGGTCACGTCCTGCCAGTTGCCCGCCTCCATCGTGTCGGTGAAATGCTCAACCTCGATGGGCGTGTGGCTGACGATCTTCAGCAGCGCCTTGTGGTTCCAGACGTCATCCTCACGCGGGGCGATGTTCAGGTCGCCGACGAGGATCGCCTTTTCCGGGCGGTTGGTGCGGAAGTGATCGCGCATATGGGTCAGGAAATCCAGTTTCTGGCCGAATTTCACGTTCTGCGCGCGGTCGGGAATGTCGCCGCCGGCGGGGACATAGGTGCAATGGATGGTCACGCCGTTTTCCAGCCGCGCCGCGACGTGGCGCGCATGGCCCATCGCGGCGAAATCTTCCCCGCCCGCGTCCAGCAACGGCAGCTTTGACAGGATCGCCACGCCGTTGTAGCCTTTTTGGCCCCGCGCCACGATGTGGCCATAGCCAAGGGCGCGGAACTGGTCCATCGGGATCAGCTCGACCGGGCTTTTGCATTCCTGCAAGCACAGGATATCCGGCGCATCTTCGGTCAGCAGCCGCTCCACCAGCCCTTCGCGCAGGCGGACCGAGTTGATGTTCCAAGTTGCCAAAGTGAACGCCATGTCAGCCCCCGAATGCAAGACGGCAGAGCCTAGGCCCTGCCGTGCGCGCGCTCAAGAGGCAGCGGGTTCAGTCCTTCAGCGTGAAGGTCTTCTTCTTGCACAGATCCTGCGTGGCATCGGCGGTGATGCCGGTGTCGGTGACAAAGCGGAGGTCATAATCGCAGGTCGCGGCGCCATCGGTGATGGTGATATTGCCCTTCTCGCCCGCGTTCAGTGCAGCAACGGTCAGGATGTTGTCACCCCATTCATCAGCGGAATGGGGCGAGACATACAGCTCGACCACGCCAACCGAGGATTTGTTGACAAGGGTGAACGTCAGGTCTTCGGCAAACGCCGGGAAAGACACGAAAGCCAGCGATGTCACGGCCAGGACTTTGGCAGCGGCGATGGTCAGCGGGCGCATCAAGGATTCTCCATTCGGGGCCGAGTTTGGCCTCTTGCCGCAAACATCGTCATCACGCGGCGTTGCTGCAAGTGCATCCTGCAAAATTACGCAGCGTTTGATTTTTCTGCCATCTTGCCGGGATGGCCCCAAAAAAAGGCCGGGCATAAGCCCGGCCAGGTCCAACAGGGAGGTGCCGCGCCATAACCCCGACGCGACAAGGGGATTCGTATAAAGCGGGTGATCGCTTGTGTTGCAGCGATACTACATGAATTTGGCGGCTTTGTGACCCTCAGGCCACCAATTTATACCCGCCGCTTTCCGTCACCAGCAACCGGGCATTAGCCGGATCGCTTTCGATCTTCTGGCGCAACCTGTAGATGTGCGTCTCCAGCGTGTGCGTCGTGACCCCGGCATTGTAGCCCCAAACCTCGTGGAGCAGCACATCGCGCGCCACCACACTTGCCTGCGCGCGGTATAGGAACTTCAAAATGTTGGTTTCTTTTTCCGTCAGGCGAATCTTCTTCTCCTTCGGGTCCAGCAGCAGCTTCTGCGCCGGGCGGAACGTATAGGGCCCAAGCTGGAAGATCGCATCTTCGGATTGTTCATGCTGCCGCAGTTGCGCCCTGATGCGCGCAAGCAACACCGGGAACTTGAAAGGTTTGGTCACATAATCGTTTGCCCCGGCATCCAGACCCAGGATGGTGTCTGCATCCGAGTCGTGGCCGGTCAGCATCAAGACCGGGCACTTGACCCCGGCCTTGCGCAGCCGCTTGCACAGCTCGCGCCCGTCGGTGTCGGGCAGGCCGACATCCAGAATGACCAGATCGAACACGCCGGCCTTGGCCTTTTCCATCGCCTCTTGTCCGGTGCGGGCCTCGAAGACGTCGAAATCCTCGGTCATCACCAGTTGCTCGCTCAGCGCCTCGCGCAGGTCGTCGTCGTCATCGACCAGCAGGATTTTCCGCAGGGTTGCCATGATACTCGCCTCATCACGTTTCTGTTGGACAGCAGATGTGCCCGCGCCGGGGCCGGTGCAAGATTTGCAACAATCCTCTCACGCGGACGTGTCGCCGGGGGGGATATGTTTCAATTTGCGTCACGGCGGGGGTAGTCTGGGCGCATGATCTTCGACAATCCCATGCCAAGACGCGGCGATCTTGTGCTGACCCCCACCGGGATGCTGGCGTTCGGTCGGCGCCTGCCCTGCACCATCGGGCGCGGTGGCATCAAGGCCGACAAGCATGAGGGCGACGGGGCAACGCCGGTCGGGGTGCACCGCATCGTCGGGCTGTATTACCGGCCCGACCGCATGTCGCCCCCTGCATCTTGGGCCGTCCCGATCGGTCCGCGCGATCTGTGGTCGGACGATCCGCGCGATCCGGCCTATAACTCTGCCGTCACCGCGCCGCATGAGTTTTCGTATGAGGGGCTGCGCCGCGCCGATCCGCAATATGATCTGGTGCTGGTGACGGACTGGAACTGGGGGCGGCCAGTCCCGGGCCAAGGCTCGGCAATCTTTTTGCACCGCTGGCGGCGGCCCTGCGCGCCAACCGCAGGCTGCATCGCTTTTTCGGCCCCTGATCTGGATTGGCTTGTCCTGCGGATCAGACCCGGCACGCGGCTGGTCGTCCGTATGTGATAGGGCTTTCCAAAACACTTTGGACGCCGTAATTTTGTCGCACGCCAAGGAGGATGGAATGCCGCGCAGTGCTTCACTGTCAGATGATGATGTGTTTGACCTGCGGCTTGCCCGATCGGCAGATGACCTTTGGCCGATGCTGGAGGCGATTTACGGCGCGCATCCGGGCTGGACGGCGTTTCAGGACGATTTGCTGTCCGCCCTGCGCAAGGGCTGGCAGGACCGTCCCACCGCGTTGAAACGACTGGACCTGCAGCGCGATCTGGAGCCGGACTGGTTCCAGCGGCCAGATATGGCGGGCTATGTCTTCTACATCGACCGCTTTGCCGGAACGCTGAAAGGCGTGCTGGAGCACCTCGATTATCTGGAAGACCTCGGCATCACCTATGTCCATTTCATGCCCTGCCTGAAGCCCCGCCCCGGCGACAGCGACGGCGGCTATTCGGTGATGGATTACCGGGCGATCAATCCGGTCCTCGGGTCAATGGAGGATTTCGAGGCAGTTTCGACCGCGTTGCGCGCGCGGGGGATTTCGGTCTGCATCGACCTTGTGCTGAACCACACCGCCAAGGAGCACGCCTGGGCCAGGGCGGCGCGGAAGGGCGAGGCGCGGTATCAGGACTATTACCTGATGTATGACGACCCCGCCGTGCCGCAGCTTTATGAGACGTCGCTGGTCGAGGTGTTTCCGGACAACGCGCCGGGCAATTTCACCTTTCAGACCGACATCGGCAAATGGGTCTGGACCACGTTCAACACCCATCAGTGGGATCTGAACTGGGCCAATCCGCAGGTGTTTCTGGAAATCGCCGGGGTCATGCTGTTTCTGGCGAACAAGGGCGTCGATGTGCTGCGGCTGGATGCGGTGGCGTTCATGTGGAAGCGGATGGGCACGCGCTGCCAGTCCGAACCCGAGGTGCACATGCTGCTGCAAGCTCTGCGCGCGGTGTGCCGGATCGCTTGCCCTTCGGTGATCCATCTGGAGGAAGCCATCGTCGCTCCGGCCGAAATGCTGCCGTATCTGGGGCGCGGCAAGCATGACGGGCGCGAAGGCAACTTGGCCTATCACAACTCGCTGATGGTGCAGTTCTGGGGCGCGCTCGCCAGCCGGGACACCGGGCTGATGACGCATGTGCTGGGCGCGCATTTCCCGGAACGGCTGACCAACGCGACCTATGCGACCTATATCCGCTGCCATGACGACATCGGCTGGGCGGTGACGGACGAGGATGCGGGCGCGCTTGGCCTGTCGGGGCACGGGCATCGCGGGTTTCTGTCAGATTTCTATGACGGCAGTTTCCCCGGCAGCTTTGCGCGGGGGGCGCTGTTTCAAGAGAACCCGGCGACGGGGGACAAGCGGATTTCGGGGTCTTTTGCCTCGCTCGCCGGGCTGGAAAAGGCCGTGGCCGAGGGGGACGCGGCGGGGGTCGATCTGGCGGTGCAGCGGATTTTGCTGGGACATGCCCTGATCGCGGCGTTCGGGGGCATACCGTTGATCTACATGGGGGACGAGCTGGCGCTGCAGAATGACTATTCCTATCTGGACCAGCCCGAGCATAGACATGACAGTCGCTGGATTCACCGGCCTAAGATGGACTGGCATCTCGCGCAGTTCCGCCATTCGGATACCGGGCCGGGGGGCCAGGTGTTTGCGGGGACCAAGCATATCCTCGCCCGGCGGAAGGCGACCCCGGCGCTGCATGGGGGCCATCCGGTGCAGGTGGTCAGCCTGGGGCAGCCGGGGCTGTTTGCGTTCCGGCGGGTGGCGCCGACCGGGGTGCTGCTGGGGGTGTTCAACATGACCGAGGGCTGGCTGCATCTGCCCGAACATCAGGCGCGGGAGATGGGGGTCACGGCGATGCACGATGCGCTGTCGGACCGCCCGGTCGAGACGCATCTGGGGCAGATCGCGCTGCCTCCCTATGCCCGGGTGTGGCTGGTCTGACGGGGGCATTTGAAAAGTGTCCACGCGTGGACAGATTTTGGGCCCAATGAAATCAAGGGGTTCCGTTTTCAAATTTACGAAAAGTTAGGATTTGGGGAAGCCGTAGGATGGGTGTTGCGCCCATCTTCCCGAGACAGCATGGGTGAATCACCCATCCTACGGGCTCCAAATATCGCGCTGCCGATGCGGATGTGGGTGGCGCCGGCGGCGATGGCCGCCTCGAAATCGCCGCTCATTCCCATCGACAGGCCCGGCAGGCCGTTTCGGGCGGCCATATCCCGCAGCAGGGCGAAATGGGGGGCCGGGTCCTCGGCCTCGGGCGGGATGCACATCAGGCCGAACGGCGCGAGGCCGAGGCGGATGCAGGTCTTCAGGAACGCGTCCAGATCGGCGGGCAGAACGCCGGCCTTCTGCGGCTCGGCCCCGGTGTTCACCTGCACGAACAGATCCGGGCAGGTGCCCAATGATTGAGCCAGCCCGGCCAGCTTTTCGGCCAGCGAGGGGCGGTCGAGCGTGTGGATCGCCTGAAACAGCCCCATCGCCAGCTTGGCCTTGTTGGTCTGCAATGGGCCGATCATGTGGACCTGGGTGCCGGGAAAGCGCGCTTGCCAATCGGGCCATTTTCCCAAGGCTTCCTGCACGTAATTCTCGCCGAAAATGCGCTGGCCTTCTGCCAGAACCGCCTCGACCCGCGCGGGGGGTTGCAGTTTGGACACGGCGATCAGCGTGACACTGTCACGGGAACGGCCCGCAGCCTGACAGGCGCGGGCAATACGGGTTTCGATTTCGGACAGGGACATGGCGGGCTCCACGGCGGCGCAATCACGCTGCATCAAAATAGAAAAGGGCGGCCCGGTCCCGCCGGAAGGCCGCCCGAAACGAGAAGAGCGGGCCCAGGCCCGCTCTTCCGTTCAACCAATCCCTGAGGATCAGAACACCATCTTGGCGCCGACCATCATGTCGCCGGTGTAGTTCGTGCCGGCTACCAGCGAGAGGCCGTTGCCGAGGTCATAGGAAGCGGTGGCGTTCCAGTTGCCCGAAACGGTGTTGTAGTCGGCGTCCAGAGCGAAGGCACCCGAAGCGTAGCCGCCAGCCACGTCAACCGACGCGTCCGAGGTGTTGTATTGCGCCGAGGCCGAGATGCCGTTGGCCGAGTAGGCCAGCTTCACCGAGGAATTCGACGATTCGTCGGTCGCGGCGGTCGCGGTGATCGCGCCCATCGTGTAGGCCGCCGAAGCGTTCCACAGGCCATAGGTGTCGTAGTTGGCCGTCAGAGCAATGCCAGCGAGCGTGTAGGTAGCTTGGCCCGAAAATTGGCTCGGATTGTCCACGTCGGTGATCAGGCCGACGCCGAAGCCGCCGAACGTCCCTTCGTACTTCACGTCGCCACCGGAGTTGGTGTCGTCGAAGAAGTCGAAGTTGTCGTCAGAGATCGACACCTTGCCGAACGTGCCCGAAATCCAGACGGTCGGCATGCCGAACGCGCCCGATTCGTCAGCGAAGTCATCGCCGTCGCCCAGGGTGTACGAACGACCAGCGGTCGCCGACAGGTCAGCGCCGAACGACAGACCCGTGTCGGTCTGACCAACCATCGTGACGGTCAGCTCGGCGGACGAATAGGTTGCCATATCGCCGCCAGCTTGCGAGGCGATACCGGCAGCAGCCGAACCGGAAAAGGTCGGGGCATCAGCCGCAGCGAAACCAGCCGAAGCGGCCAGAATCGTGGAAGCAAGAAGAATGTTCTTCATAGTTTTCCCTCGTTGTCTTTAAGAGTGGGGCCCAACTTGGGAACGTCCAAATTGGGTATGACGGTTGTTTCACCTTTTGAGACTCGGTTTGCAACCGCCTCGCCCCTGACACCGGCACTGACAGAAAGGTTTGGTGCAGCTTTGCCACAGTGCGGCTAGTCCAAGGCAAATCTGTCCAATCATGCCATAATAACGGGGTTGTTCGCGCGCGCGAGCGGGCCGGATGGGGAAACCGCAGGCGCTGCGTGGCGACCCTGGTACTGGCCCGGCGCGGTGCTGGCTTTGCGCCTTGTTGGCAGCAATGGCCCTGCGCGGGAATCACCCGGTGCGGAGAATCGGCACGGGAAGGGCCTTGAGGGGGCCTCTGCCCTCGGCTATGCAGGCAGCAACGGGGGGATGGATGCCGCAACTGTATCGCGCAAGACCGATCATTCTGCTGGCGCTTGTCGGCAGCGTTGCGGCCTGCAGCGGCACGAACCCGCTTGGGACTGGTAATGCAGATCCGGCGGCGACTGCGGCTACGAGCCCGTTGACCGACGCGCAGGTCAGCGCCGGGCAAGCCGTGCATCGAAGCACGATCTGGGACAATTTCAAGAATATCGCCGATCCGAACATCACGGTGCAGGTGAACCGCTACATCTGGAAGGCCGCGCTGGAGGTGCTGGATTTCCTGCCGATCGAATCGGTTGATCCGTTCACCGGGGTGATCGTGACCGGCTATGGCACGCCGCCGGGCAGCGGAAAGGCGTATCGCGCGACGATCTATGTGCAAGACGGCGCGCTGGATGCGCGCAGCCTGCATGTGGCCCTGCAGACCAAGGGCGGCGGCGCGGTTGCCGACGAGACGGTGCGCGCGGTCGAGGATGCGATCCTGAACCGCGCCCGCCAGTTGCGCATCGCCGACGCGGGATATTAAGGCGCGGGTTGTTAAGGCGCGGGTTGTTAAGGCGCTCGGGTCGGCGGTTCCGCGACGGAACTGGACCTTTCGGCGGCCCTTGGGTAAATCCTGCCCCGCAGATACAAAGGCCCCAGCGCATGTCCAGTTACGAACCCAGCATCATAGAACCCAAGTGGCAGTCGGCCTGGGACGAGGCTTTGGCCTTTCAGGCCCTGCGCGACCCGGCCAAGCCGAAGTACTATGTGCTTGAGATGTTTCCCTATCCGTCGGGGCGCATCCACATGGGGCATGTGCGCAACTATACGATGGGCGACGTGGTGGCGCGCTTCAAGAAGGCGCAAGGCTTCTCGGTGCTGCATCCGATGGGCTGGGACGCCTTCGGGATGCCGGCCGAAAACGCCGCGATGGAGCGGGGGGGCCATCCGCTGGACTGGACCCGCAGCAACATCGCCGACATGAAGGCGCAGATGAAGCCCCTGGGGTTCAGCATCGACTGGAGCCGCGAGTTGGCGACCTGCGATCCGGAATATTACGGCCAGCAGCAGGCGATGTTCCTGGATATGTTCGCGGCCGGCCTGATCTACCGCAAGGCGGCGGTGGTGAACTGGGACCCGGTGGACATGACGGTTCTGGCCAACGAGCAGGTCATCGACGGGCGCGGCTGGCGGTCGAACGCTTTGGTTCAGCGCCGCGAGTTGACGCAGTGGTTCTTCAAGATTTCGGATTACTCGGCGGAGCTGCTGAGCGCCTTGGATGGGCTGAAGGACTGGCCCGAGAAGGTGCGGCTGATGCAGGCGAACTGGATCGGCCAGTCGCGGGGCTTGCAGTTTGGGTTTGCGACGGTGGGCGCTCCGGCGGGGTTTGAGACGCTGGAGGTTTATACCACGCGGCCCGACACGCTGCTGGGCGCTTCGTTTGCCGCGATCAGTGCGGATCATCCTTTGGCCAAGGCGCTGGAGCATGATCCCAAGGTTGCGGCGTTCACGGCGCTGTGCCGAAAGGGCGGCACCTCGGCGGAAGAGGTTGAAACGGCTGATAAAATCGGCTTTGATACCGGCGTGCGGGTCAAGCATCCCCTGGACGCGGCTGTGGAATTGCCGGTCTATATCGCCAATTTCATCCTGATGGACTATGGCACCGGCGCGATCTTCGGCTGCCCGGCGCATGACGCGCG